>CALWOE010000007.1 GCA_944383035.1 uncultured Clostridia bacterium | reverse complement strand
GTTGCAAATGAATCAGTATTTAAAAATGATTTAAGAGTAATAGAAGAAGAATTTGAAATGTTTGTACAAACAAAAGCTACACAGTCTGTTGGAAAATTTGAAATAGAAAGTTTAAATGCAGGAGACGAGGGGTTAACATATAATACAAAAACAAATGAAAAAGAAAAAGATATATATGATGTAATACCAACAGCAAAGAAAGGGTATTACTCAGAGTTTGAAATAATAAAAGGAGAGCTATATTATAAAGGAGATGTAGAACAAAAATTAATATGGGCAAAAGAAATAGATATAGGAATAATCCCATATGAGATAGTAGATGGGGTGTTAATATCAGCAAATAGTAATTTACTATTGTTAGATAGTACAGGAACAGTAAGAATACCATACAATGTAACAAAAATAGATAGTGGAGTATTTAATAATTTAGAGGGACTTACAAGAGTAATAATACCTGGAAGTGTAAAAGAAATAGGTAAAAATGCATTTTCAAATAATACATCACTTCAAGAAGTAATAATGGAGGATGGGGTGGAAATTATAGGTGAGATGGCTTTTATGGGATGTGGAAATTTACAAACTGTTAAATTTTCAAACACTTTAAAAAGTATAGATAATTCATCATTTTATCAGTGTTATAAATTAAATAATGTTAATTTACCACAGTCTTTGTCATATATGGGAAATAATGTATTTGGTTTTTGTTATAGTCTTGAAAAAATTGTAATACCAGATGGTGTAAAGAATTTGTATACAGGTTGTTTTTTAGAAAATACCAATTTAAAAGAAATTACACTTCCAGCTAACTTAGAGAAAATTGAAAGTAATGTATTTGCAAATTGTTACAGTTTAGAAAAAATAAATTTAAATAGCTCTAATGAAAATTTTATTATACAAGATGGAAATTTATATGATAAAAATAAAGAAACGTTATATTTTGTATCAAGTAATAATGTGAAAGATTTAGAAGAATATACAATAGAAGAAGGAGTAAAAAATGTAATTGGTGGAGCTGTTGCTAGATTAAGAAAATTAAAAGTTTTAAATTTACCATCTAGTTTAAAAACTACAGAATTTAATTGGATAATAGGAAATACAGTTGAAAGAATAAACATAGCAGAAGGAAATTCAAACTATAGTAGTGATGGAGTAAATATATATGAAGATGAAAATACAACATTAGTTTTTTCAATATCAAAAGAAAAAAATTTTACAGTAAGACAAGGAACAAAAAAAATAGAAAGAAATGCATTTGCTAGATGTACAAATATGGAAAGTATAACTTTAAATGATGATTTAGAGGAAATAGGTCAAGAAGCATTTAATAATACTAAAATAAAAGAAATATATATTCCAGCAAGTGTCACATATTTAAATCCTATATTTATATATAATAATAGTATGGATAAAATAGAAATAGATCCACAAAATCAAAATTATACATCAGATGATAAGTTCATATATAATAAAAATAAAACAAAAATTGTAAGATATTATAAAAATGATTCAAGTGTTGTGATTCCAGATGGTGTAGAGATAGTAGATACATATAGCTTTCATAACAAGCCAAATTTAAATCAAATTACAATATCTTCGACAGTAAAAGAACTTAATCAATGTTTTCAATATTGTACCGCGCTTACAAGCATAACAATACCAAGTAATGTGGAAAAAATAAGTTCTGGCTGTTTTTATAATTGTAAAAATTTAGCACAAATAAATGTAGATAATACTCAAAATAGCATAACAGGAGCTCCATGGGGATGTCCATATGGAATGAGAGCTGTAAATTGGCTTAAGTAATCTTAAAGGTAATACTTTAAGATTTATTTTTTTGTTTGACAAAATATTTCTTAAATGGTAATATGAGTATATAGTTTAAAGGAGGAAAAAATGATATATACATATAATAAATTAGTAAGAGATAAAATAGTAGAAAATATTAAAAATAGTGGTAGAAATCCATCATATAGAATAATAGATAATGAAGAATATTTAAAAGAGTTAAACAAAAAGTTATTAGAAGAAGCTCATGAATTTGTTGAAGAAAATTCTATTGAAGAATTAGCAGATGTATTTGAAGTAATAGAGAGTATTATTAAAATAAAAAATATTAATATAGAAGAGGTAAGAAAATATCAACAAATAAAAAAAGAAAAAAATGGTGGTTTTGATAAAAAAATATATTTAATAAATGTAGAGCAAGATAATATTGATGAAAAAGAAGAAAAAGAATTAAAAAAGGATTGGAGAAATAGGTTATAATCCCGATATTAATAAATTTGGAAAATTAGTTGCAAAATATGGTAAAATAATATATAATTTTAATATAAAATGGAAACAAAAGAATTTAATATATGTAAACTAAAAGGAGTACAAATATGATAGAACTATACACACACGTAAAATTTTGTAAAAAATGTAATATTCAAATAATATATAGAAAAATATGTAAAAAAATGTAAACCAATTCTAGTTAAAAATCTAGTGTTGGTTTTTTGCGTGCTAATTTGTTGAAAATGTATATATAATATTGTATAATGCTACTTGAGAGGGAGGAGAAAATATGATAAGTCTAAATAACGTTACAAAGAAATTTGATGATAAGACGGCAACTTATGAACTTAATTTTAAGATTAATGAAGGAGAAATTTTTGGATTACTTGGTGAAAATGGTGCTGGAAAAACAACAACTTTAAGAATGCTTGCTACAATGTTAAAACCAACATCAGGTAATATAACTGTATGTGGATTTGATACAGTAAAACAAGATAGTAAAGTAAGAGAAAATATAGGAATTATGTTTGGTGGAGAAACTGGGCTATACGATAGATTAACAGCAAAAGAAAACATAGAATATTTTGGAATGCTTTATGATATGGATAAAAACAAGTTAGATGAACAAATAAAAAAAATATCAAAAATACTTGAAATGGATGAATATATTGATAAAAGAGTAGCAAACTTTTCAAAAGGAATGAAACAAAAAGTAGCTTTTGCAAGAACAATTATACATAATCCAAAAGTATTGTTATTAGATGAACCAACATCAGGATTAGATGTGACAGCTGCGGTTCAAGTTCATGAATTTATTAAAAGTTGTAAAAAAGATGGAAGAACTGTAGTATTTTCATCTCATACAATGTCAGAAGTTGAAAAATTATGTGATAGAGTTGCAATTATACATAAAGGAAAACTAATAGATTTAGACACATTAGATAACCTAAGAGTAAAATATAATGAAGAAAATTTAGAAAAATTATTTACCGATTTAATAAAAGGAGGTAATGAATAATGAATTTAAAACATGTAATGATTGTATTAAAAAAAGAATTAAAAGATTCATTTAGAGACAAAAAATCAGTTTTAACAAATATTCTATTACCTTTAATTTTAATACCACTTATGTATTATTTTATGAATATGGGTATTAAAAGTATGACATCTCAAGCAGAAGAGGATTTAACAATAGGTGTAATTTCAAATGATATTAATACAGCAAATGAGTTTGTAAAACAAAATATAATTGGAGAAGATAATATAAATATCGTAAATGTTACACAATCAGAAGTAAATCAGAAATTAGAAAATGGAGATATAAGTTGTGCACTTTTATTTTCAGATGATTTCTTTGAAAAATTAAATAATGATGAAAATGTAGAAGTAGAATTAAAATATAATTCTTTAAAAAATTCTTCATCTCTTGGAATGCAAAGATTAAACAGTAAAATTATGGCTTTAAATCAAATACTTGCAACATCTAAATTACAAAGTATGAATATATCGCCAGATATTTTAAATTTAATAACACCAACAACAAATGATATATCAAAAGAGTTAAATGATGGTAAAACATCAAATGATATGTTAACAATGATAATACCTATGTATTTAGTAATTGTTATAGTGACTGCAGGAATTCCACTTGCTGTTGATATTATTGCTGGAGAAAGAGAAAGAAATACTTTTGAAGCTTTATTTTCAACAAAGGCTGACAGATTATCTATACTTGTAGGTAAGTACTTGTCAATTTTAATCTTTTCTGTTATAGCTGTTATAATGTCATTTATAGGATTAATACTTGGAATTGTATTAAATCCAGAAATGTTTTCAACAGCAGGAGCAGATATGAGTCTTACAACTATGCTTCAAGCTTTAAATATGCCAATTGGTGCTATGCTTTTAATATTACTTGCATCTATAACACTTGCTGCGGCATTTGCAGGAATACAAATTGCAATTTCTACCATGGCAAAAACAGTAAAAGAAGCACAAACATATCTTTCATATCTTACATTCCCAGCAATGATACTTGGCTTTTCTACAATGTTTATGGGTGCTATGGATATAAATAGATATATGTCATTTATACCAGTATTTAATACTATAGCAGCAATAAAAATGGTGCTTAGTGGCATAATAGATTATTATTTCTTAACAATAACAGTTGTGGTTAATGTATTATTTATAGTTGTAGTATTAATATTTATAGTTAATTTATTTAAAAAAGAAAAGACAATAATAAAGTAATCTAATAGTGTTTTAAATAGCCAGTAATATAGTACTGGCTATATTTATTGTTTTTGTTATTTTTTGTTTATTAATTGATTTTTTTTTATCTATATAGTAAAATCATACTAGGTCATATTAAATTTTTAATATCTAATTTGGAAGAGGAGATATATAATGGAACAGATAAGTTTCTTTAAAAGAAAAAAAGAAAGTAAAGAAAAAAATAATGATGAAAAAGTTAAAATGGATAATTTAAATGAAAAAGAAAACGAAATTGAAGAATTAAAAAAATTACAAAAAGATATTGAGTATTATAATAAAAAATATTATGAAGACGATGATCCAGAGCTTACAGATTATGCTTATGATGAGTTATCAAGAAGACTTAGATTTTTAGAAGAAAAATATCCTGAGTATAAAAAAATATCACCAACTCAAAAAATTGGTGGGAAATCAAAAAAAATATTTAGTGAAGTAGTACATGATGTTCAGATGCAAAGTTTACAAGATGTCTTTTCATTTGAAGAAGTAGAAGAATTTGTAGACAAAGTAAAACAAGAATATGGTGATGAAACTGAATTTGTGGTAGAAACTAAAATAGATGGTTTGTCTGTATCTCTTGAATATGAAAATGGTATCTTAAAAAGAGGTTCAACAAGAGGGGATGGATTTGTTGGAGAAGATGTAACTTGTAATTTAAAATGTATTAAAGATATACCAGAAAAATTAAATACAAATGATACTATAGAGGTTCGTGGAGAAGTTTTTTTACCAAGAAAGGAATTTTATAAAATAAATGAAAAGTTGCAAAAGCAGTCAAAACAAGTTTTGGCAAATCCAAGAAATGCGGCAGCTGGTACATTAAGACAACTTGATACAAATCTAGTAAAAGAAAGAAATTTAAGTATTTTTGTATTTAATGTACAAAAGGGAAAAACTTTTTTCAATCATAGTGAAAGTTTGGATTATTTGCAAAATGCAGGTCTTAAAGTGATAAGTTTAAGGTGGGTATGTAAAACAAAAAAACAAGTAATAGAAGCAATCAAAAAAATAGGAGAAAAAAGAGATTCATTAGAATATGATATAGATGGTGCTGTTGTAAAAGTCAATAATTTACATATTCGTGAAGAAATGGGAAGTACAGTAAAAGTTCCTAAATGGGCTGTTGCATACAAATATCCTCCTGAACAAAAAGAAACAAAAATATTGGATATAGTAACACAAGTAGGAAGAACTGGTCAAGTAACACCTATGGCAATATTAGAACCGGTAAGAGTAGCAGGTTCATTAATTTCAAAAACAACACTTCACAATTTTGATTATATTGCTCTAAAAGATATAAGAAAAGGAGATACTGCCATAATTCAAAAAGCGGGAGATGTAATACCAGAAGTAATAGGAGTAAATAAAGATAAAAGAACAGGAAAAGAAGAGGAAGTAGAAATACCAACTAATTGTCCTGTTTGTGGTGAAAAACTTGAAAAAGAAGAAGATACTGTAGCATTAAGATGTACAAATAGTGAGTGCCCAGCACTTATATATAGAAGTATAACACATTTTGTATCAAGAGATTGTATGGATATAAGTGGGATGGGTGATGCTATTGTAGAACAATTAATTGAGAAAAAATTACTTGAAGATGTAGCAGATATTTATTATTTAAAATATGATGATTTAATAAAGCTTGATAGATTTAAAGAAAAATCAGCACAAAATTTAATTGATGCTATAAATAATACAAAAAATAATACTTTAGATAAGTTAATCTTTGGACTTGGAATAAGACATATTGGGAAAAAAGCAGCCAAAGTACTAGCACAAAATTTTAATGATATATATGAAATTAAAAATTCAAATTTAGAAAAAATAAGTTCACTTGAAGATTTTGGAGATATCATGGCAAAATCTGTGGTTTCTTTTTTTGCTAAAGAAAAAACAGATGTTATAATAAAAAAATTAGAAATTGCTGGTGTTAATTTAAAAGGAATTAAAGAGGAAAAGTTATCAAATAAATTAGAAAATAAAATTGTTTGCATAACAGGTTCTTTTGATAATTATTCAAGAAATGATTTAGTAAAACTTGTAGAAGATAATTCAGGTAAATTTTCATCATCAGTATCTTCAAAAACTAATATTTTGGTGGCAGGTGAAAATGCTGGAAGTAAATTAAAAAAAGCAGAACAACTTGGAACTGAAATTTTAACTATAGATGAATTTATAAATCTTTTAAAATAAGCATATAGATATAATATAAATTAAATTAAAAAACATAAGGAAGTATAAAATGAATTTACTTATAGAACATATTAAAAAAAATGAAGAAATAAAAAATATTATAGAATTATTAGAAAAAAATGAAAATAGTAAAATATTAATAGATAATTTAACAGATAGTGCAAAAGCTATTTTAGCTTATGCACTTACTTTTGATACTAAAAAATCAAGTGTTATTGTATGTAATAATATTTTAGAGGCTAATAAATTAATTCAAAATTTAAAAGAATTCTCAGAAATTGAAATAATATATTTTCCATCAAAATCACTTGAATATTATGATATAGAAGCTGAGAGCTTAGAAATTAGAAATCAAAGGTTATATGCTATAAATAAAATCTTAAAAAATGAGAAAAATATAATTGTTACAACAATAGATTCTTTTTTAACTAAAATGTATCCAAAAGAAAAATATAATACTAAAGATTTTAAACTAAAAGTAGGAGATAATATAGATTTTGAAAAATTAGTTGAAACTTTAGTATCATTTGGATTTGAAAGAAGCAATACTGTAGAAGGAAAAGGTCAATTTAGTGTAAGAGGTGGTATTATTGATATATTTTTAATTGATAATGAACTACCTTTTAGAATAGAGTTTTTTGGTGATGAAATAGATAATATTAGAACTTTTGATGTTATGACACAAAGAAGTATTGATACAGTAAAATCTATTAATATTTCTTGTGCAAGTGAAGATTTAATAACAAAAGAAGAAATTTTAAATGTTATCCAAAAGATTGAAGAAGTTTCAAATAAAAAAGAAATATCTAAAGAATTAAGAGATGTTTTAAATGCGGATATAGAGAGAATAAAAGAAGGAAATTTAGAAAATATATATGATAAGTATTTTGAAACTGTAAATGAAAAATATGATACATTTTTTGATTATATTAAAAATTATAATATATTCTTTTTAGATATAGATAAGTGTAAAAGTAAAATTGATAGTATAATATATGAAAATAATGAGACAATTAAAATACTTACAGAAAGAAAATATATATATCCTTCTTTTGTAAATAAATATTTAGATTTTAATTTTGTACATAAAAAACTAAATGAATTTAATACTATATATTTAGAAAATATTTGTACAAATAAAGAGGTAAAAAAAGAAAGTATATACTTTCAAATAGAATGTAAAGAATATAATTTTTATAAAAATTCTTTAGATGTAATGTTAAATGATATAAAAAGAAATAGTGCGCTTGCTTGTGTTCTTGTTTTTCCAAGTGATGCTAGAGTAGAACAAATTAAGAATTATTTGAGTGAAAATAAAATAAATGTAGAACTTTTAGATGGAAGAAAAGAAATAAAAAAACTATGGGCAGGTCACGTATATATAAAAAAAGGTATATTGTCAGATGGCTTTTTATCTTTAAAATTAAATACATTGCTAATTGTAGAACAAGTATCAGGAATTTCATATAATAAAACACGAAAGCTAAAAAAAAGCGAATATATTGGAAGTAAAATTAATACATATGAAGATTTAGAAATTGGAGATTTTGTTGTTCATGAAAATCATGGTATTGGAATATATCGTGGAATAGAAACTATAAAAGTTCAAGACACTAAAAAAGATTATATAAAAATAGAATATGCAAATAATGGTATGTTATATGTCCCTATAAATCAATTAGATAGTGTTGGAAAATATATATGTGATGATGGAACAAAACCAAAAATAAATTCACTTGGTGGAACTCAGTGGGAAAAAACTAAAAAGAAAGTTACTGAACATGTTGAAAAAATGGCAAAAGAATTAGCTTTGTTGTATGCTCAAAGAGAGAAAATGGAAGGATTTGCTTTTGGAAAAGATGAACCATGGCAAAAAGAATTTGAAGATTCTTTTGAATATGAATTAACTCCAGATCAAAAAGAAAGTATTTCAGAAATAAAAAAGGATATGGAATCCAAAAAGCCAATGGATAGACTTTTATGTGGTGATGTTGGTTATGGAAAAACAGAAGTTGCATTAAGAGCTGCTTTTAAAGCTGTTGTTGGTGGTAAACAAGTTGCATATTTAGTTCCAACTACAGTTCTTTGCCTGCAACAATATAGAACTTTTAAATCAAGAATGGAAAACTTTGGAATAAATGTTGAAATGTTATGTAGATTTAGAAATAAAAAAGAGCAAACTCAAATTTTAAAAGATCTTGTAGATGGTAAAATAGATGTAATAGTTGGTACACATAGACTATTATCAAAAGATGTATTTTTTGATGATTTAGGACTTTTAATAATAGATGAAGAACATAGATTTGGCGTAAAAGCAAAAGAAACAATAAAAGAACTTAAAAAAAGTGTTGATGTTTTATCAATGACTGCAACACCAATTCCAAGAACACTTCATATGTCAATGGTAGGTATACGTTCCATGAGTACTCTTACAGAGCCACCAATGGAAAGATTACCGGTTCATACTTATGTATTGGAATATGATGAAAACGTAATAAAACAAGCAATTGAAAAAGAGCTTGCAAGAGACGGTCAGGTCTTTTATATGAATAATAGAGTAGAAAACATAGAAGAAGTTACTCTAAAAGTACAAAATTTAGTACCTGGTGCTAGAGTGTCATATGCTCATGGTAAGATGACACCAGAAGAAATTGAAGATATAATGCTAAAATTTATGAATCATGAAATAGATATTTTAGTATGTACAACTATTTTAGAATCAGGAATAGATATAAAAAATGCGAATACAATTATAGTGGAAAATGCTGATAAATTAGGCCTTGCACAATTATATCAAATAAGAGGAAGAGTTGGTCGTTCTAGTAGGCTTGCGTATGCATATATAACATATAGTAAAAATAAGCAGTTAAGTGAAGTATCTCAAAAAAGACTAAAAGCTATAAAAGACTTTACTGAATTTGGAAGTGGATTTAAAATTGCTCTTCGTGATTTAGAAATAAGAGGAGCTGGAAATTTACTAGGAAAAGAACAGCACGGACAAATGGCAAAAGTAGGTTATGAGTTATATCTTGCACTTTTAGAAAAAGCAGTAAAAAATGAAAAAGAAGGAATAGAAAGTAAAGATTTAAAGCAAAGTGAAGATGTAAAAATCGATATTGATATATCAGCATATATTAGTGATGATTATATTAAAGATCCAATGCAAAAAATAGCAATTTATCAAAAGATATCTGATATTAAAACTAAAGAGGATAGTTTAGATTTAATAGATGAGTTAATTGATAGATTTGGAGATATTCCAAAGGAAACAGAAAATTTAATTAAAATTGTTGAGATAAGAAATGAAGCAAGAAAACTTGGAATAACTAGAATTTTTGCAAATGATAAAATGATTAGATTTGATCCAATTAATTATAGATTACAATTGACAAATAATGTAAGTAATGATATACTTATAGCGATCGAATTGGAGATTAGTAAACTTAAAAAAGATTTCAAAAAATAAAAGGAAGAGGGGTAGAAAAATGAGCAAATCAAAAAAAGGCAAAAAAGATGTTGCACAAAATGTAGATAAAAAAGAAAAAGTAGAAGTAACAGAAGAAGTAGTAAAAGAAGTTGAAAAAAATGAAAAAGAAAATAAAAATGAAGTAAAAAAGGAAAATAAAAAAATAAAAGAAGAAAAGAAAGAAGAAAAAAAGGAGAAAAAAGCTGAAGAAAAATTAGAAAAGGCAGCCAAAAAAGAAGAAAAATTAAAAGAAAAAGAAGAGAAAAAAGAAAAAGAAGAACAAAATAAATTAATAAAAAAAGAAATGAAAAAAACAAATCATGATTTAGCAATTATACTTTCAATAGTATTTGGTACTATAATTCTTGCTTTTGCTATTTTTGGCGTGTATTTTTATAAATCAAATTTAGAGCCAGTTGTATCATATGAAGGTGGGTATATTACAAAAGCTGAATTTACAGCATATTATCAAACATTTGCAACAATGTTACAATACTATGGTTATTCAGATGAAGAAATTGTAGATCAAGTTGCACAAAAAGCAGCTATGGATAAAATAGTTTATGATGAAGCAACAAAAGCAGGTGTTACTTTGTCAGATGAAGATAGTAAAGAAATAGAAAAAATATTTGGAGATGAAGAAACAGTTAATTCATTTATTGAACAAGGAATTGATGTATCTTTAATGAAACAAATATATGAAAAAGATTATGTAATGCGTGATTATTTAGAAAAATTACAAGATGAAGCTAAAGATGAAGACGTAATAAGTTATATAAAAAGTATGTATGGTGACGATGTAAGCATGATAGAATATAATACAAGCCATATATTATTTAAAACAACAAAAACAGCAACAACTGATGATCCATCAACAACATATACAGATGAAGAATTAGCAGAAATTAAAGCTAAAGCAGAAGAAGTTTTACAAAAAGCATTAGCTGGTGAAGATTTTGGAACTTTAGCAAAACAATATTCTGAAGATGCAACAGCAGAAGAACAAGGAAAATATTTAATGTATGATGATGGAAATACAGTTGAAGAATATGAAGCTGCAGTAAAATCTTTACAACCAGGACAAATATATCCTACTCTTGTAGAAACTGATTATGGTTATCATATAATAAAATTAAATTCTATTGATGAAAATGGTAGAAAAAATAGTACAACAGATAGAGAAGCATATGTTGATTCTGTAATAAATAAATTAGTAGAAGAAAAAAATATAATAGAAAATAAAGATAAACTTTATGATTTAGTATATAAATTAACTGGTGTTAAAGTAGGAGAAGAAGAGGAAGAAGAAGATACAACAACTGATGATACACAAAATACTGAAAATACAGAAAATTCTAATGATACAACAAATACAGAAAATGAAGCACAAGAATAAATATTAGGAGACTAAAATGGATATAATAACAAGTAAAACAAATAATAAAGTTAAATTTTTAAAAAGTTTAAATGACAAAAAAACAAGACAAAAAAATAAAGCTTATTATTTGGAAGGTGTAAAAGTTATAAATGAAGTTTTAGATAAAAAAGAAGCGATAGACATAATGTTTATCGCTTATTCTAAAACTATTTTAGAAAAAGTAAAAGGTGGAGTAACTTTAATAAAAAGATTAAATAATACAAAAAATATAAATATAATTTTGCTTGATGAAAAAACTTTTAAATATGCTGTTGATACTGTAACACCACAAGGAGTAGTTGCAGTAATAAAAATAAAAGAGATAGATTTAAAAAGTTTAACTAAAAAATTAACTAAAAATGTATTACTTTTAGATAAAATACAAGATAGTGGAAATTTAGGTACAATAATTAGAAGTGCTGTAGCATTTGATATTGACTTAATAATTTGTACAAAAAATACTGCTGATGTATATTCTCCAAAAGTAGTAAGATCAACTATGTCTGCAATTTTAAAAGAAAAAATAATATATTTAGATGATGAATATTTAAATAAGATAATTTATAATTTTAAAGAAAATGGATATGTTGTAACAGGACTTTTTTTGGATACAGATAAAAATATAAAAGATATTAATTTTAATAAAAAGCATATTTTTGTTTTGGGAAATGAAGCAAATGGAATTAGTGATGAAGTAGAAAAACTTTGTGATGAAAAAATTAAGATTGAAATGACTGATAATATAGAATCATTAAATGTTGGTATTGCTACAGGTATAATTTTGTATGAACAATTTAAAAATAAAAATAATTAATTTTTTTAAATTAATTTAAATATGCATAAATTAAATTTTTTTGTAAATAATATTAGTATACATTAGTTACTTATTTTCTAATGTATTGTGTATAAATATTATATATTTTTAAAAGAGTACGTATTTTTATAATCGTACTCTTTTTTGTATATTTTTTTTTAAATTACACATTATATTATTAGACAAATTAAATGTTTGTAAGGAGGTATTTTATGAAAGTTTTAAATAGTATTATTTTAGCTTTAGTAATCATAGGTGCCATAAACTGGGGATGTATTGGTATTTTTGGATTTGACCTAGTTGGTACATTGTTTGGCGGAATGTCATCAATGTTAAGCAGAATAATATTTGCTGTAGTTGGTATTGCTGGAATATGGGCATTTACTTTCTTTAGCAAAATGGATGATGCTGAACATGTTAGTGAATAATAATTAAAAAGTTGTTTATTTTTTATAAACAACTTTTTATTAATTCTAAAAATTTGAAAGAATAAGTTTTATTCTCTTTTTCTGTATCTATTACATTATCTTCAAAAATATTACTAATTCCAGGAAGAATACTATCATAACATTTTAAATTTTGTATATTATTTTCATTTGGACAGATTAATGTCCAAAAATTTTTTCCTGTACCATCACCAAGTATTATTTCAACACTTTTATATGTTCCTTCGTTCATGTTTACATTAATACTTTCTTTTTTATCATAATTTATAAGACCTACTTTTAAATATGATTTATAATTAAAATTTTCTTCTTTTAAAGTATTGTCAGCGATATCTAAAATTTCATTTGAATTATTTTTAATGTATTCATCGATATTATCTAGTGTTATTTTTTTATTATTTTTAAATAAATTATTAAAATAATTTTCTATTTTATTTGTAATTTTAAGCTTTACTATTTGATCTTCTGTACTATCACTGTTAGCAACTACATGTAATCTAAAGAAATTTTTATCTATATTATTTTCTCCAAAAAAGTTTTTTAAATTTCCGTTTGATAAAAATTGTATAAAAATGTATAGATTTACTATAAATAAAGATGTTATAAAAAACATTATTGGTCTTTTTTTGTATAATTTCATAAAATCACCATATTTAATAATTAAATTATTAAATTCCCTTCTTTAAAATTATTATTGGTAAATATTAGAAAAATAAACGTAAAAAAATAATCTAATTTTATGTTATAAAATCAAATGCTGTCAAATGTAAAAATTATGTCATATGAAATTAATATAATTCTACAAAACTATACAAATAAAGCTAAAACTCGAAATTGACACTATATATTTTACATGATAAAATTAAGTTAAATTAATAAGGGGGAACAAAAGATGAGAAAAATAAAATTATGTTGTTTTACTGTAAATAATACACATTCATATATAATAGCAAATAACTTTATAAACAATGAACTTAAAAATGTAAAGGTAATTTATATAAATGAAAAACAAGAAAAAAACGAAAGAAAAAGATTAAAAAATTTAATATCAAGATTTTATAAAAAAATGGATGATGAAGTTTTTTATACAGAATGGTTAAATGAAAAAATAACAAATGATTATGAAAATGAAACTTTTGTATTTGTAGTAAGTGGAAAAGAAGAATTTATAACTAAAGTAAATAAATATTTAAATATTAATGAAGCTTTTGGTTATGTAATAAATTGTTATGATATATTTGATCTTAAAACACAAGTTGCAGATATAATTTCAAGTCATGATTATTATATAAATACAACTGGTGTTATAAGACGTGAAAAATTAAAAAAGTTAAGTTAGTATTATTACAAAAATGTAATTTAGATGTAATTAAAATCGATTTTAAATATTTATGTACTATATTATAATATACTTAGGTGATTATTATTAATAAGTATATTTTGAATTTAAAAAAAGCAATAATATGTATTATTATGATTATAAGTTTTATACTAGAGCTTGTAATATTAAATGGTTATAAATTATATACTGAAGATATAAAAAGTAATTTAATAAATTTAGATACTTACAAAAATGTAATATAATTGTAATATATATCACTTGTTATAACTTAAAATTTATTATATAATAGTTTTAAGGAGATATAATTTATATAAAAGTGATATTTATGAAAACAATATTTAAATTTATAAAAGCAATACTTGTTATTTTAATATTAATTTGTATAGTAGTATGTTCTGTTGTAGTTGTAAATGGATATAAAATGTATAGAGAAAAAATAGATGAAGTAAGTATAGAAACAAAAGTAGAAAGTATACGAAGTGATAAAAACTATATTACAATGGATGAAATACCAACAGATTTTAAAAATGCAATTATTGCAGTTGAAGATCATAGATTTTATGAACATGGATATATAGATATCATATCTATAGGTAGAGCAGTTGTAAATAATATTAAAACTATGTCGCTTGCTGAAGGTGGAAGTACAATTACGCAACAACTTGCAAAAAATATGTATTTTACTATGGAAAAGAAATTTACAAGAAAAGTTGCAGAAGTTTTTGTAGCGAGGAAGTTAGAGCAAATGTATACTAAAGATGAGATACTTGAAATGTATATAAACGTTGCATATTTTGGAGATGGGCTTTACGGCCTAAAAGAAGCAGCAAATGGATATTTTGATAAAGAACCACTTGAACTTACTTTTGATGAAATAACTTTGCTTGCGGGACTTCCAAATGCACCAAGTGCATATTCACTTAGTGATAATGAAGATTTAGCTCGTAGAAGACAACAAATAGTTATAAATCAAATGAAAAAATATAATTTTATAGATGAAAATTAAAGAATTTTATTAAAATAGAAAAGAAATTGCTTTTCTATTTTTTATTTTTAAAACTCCTTGACTTTATAGTATATTTGTTATAAAATAAAGACGTAAAATAGTAATAATTACTATTTTGGAAAGGTATAGATATGAAATATTCAAAACAACGTGATATGATTTTGCAGTATATTACATCGTCTTGCACACATCCAACAGCTGAGATGGTATATAAAGATTTAAAAGAAGAGATACCAAATTTAAGTTTAGGTACTGTGTATAGAAATTTAGACAGATTTGTAAAAGAAAATTTAATACTTAGAATTAAAATTCCAAATGATAAAGATAGATTTGATGTAAATACAAAAAAACATGTACATGCAATATGTACAAAGTGCGGTAAAGTTACAGATATTTCTTTAAAACAAATTGATGATTTAGATTATTGTATACAAGATTTGTTTAAATGTAAAGTTATATCAAAAAGTTTAGTATTTTATACTATATGTAATGAGTGTGATAAGGGAGGAATTTAAAATGGATTTAAAAGGATCAAAAACAGAAGCAAATTTACTTGCAGCTTTTGCTGGAGAATCACAAGCTAGAAATAAATATACTTTCTACGCTTCAAAAGCAAGAAAAGAAGGTTATGAACAAATTGCTGCTATATTTGAAGAAACAGCACAAAATGAAAAAGAACATGCAAAATTATGGTTCAAATTCTTACATGATGGAGATATTCCATCAACAGCTGAAAATTTAAAAGATGCAGCAGCTGGTGAAAATTATGAATGGACTGATATGTATGCAGAATTTGCTAAAACAGCAAAAGAAGAAGGTTTTGATAAATTAGCATATTTATTTGAAGCAGTTGGAAAAATTGAAAAAGAACATGAAGAAAGATATAACAAATTATTAGCTAATGTTGAAGAAGGAAAAGTTTTTGAATGTGGAGAAGTAAAGGTATGGAAATGTAGAAATTGCGGACATATTCATGTTGCAGTAGCTGCACCTGCTATTTGCCCTGTATGTTCACATCCAAGAAGTTTCTTTGAAATAAAGGCTGAAAATTATTAATATTATAAGATTAATTTTAGATTCTAGTTGATATAAAAATCAACTAGAATTTTTTGTATATAGGTTTACATTTAAAATCGTATATGATATAATTCAATTTACGTTAAAAATTTATAACAAAATAATTTTTTTGTTAAACAAGCTTTTTACAAATTTAGGAGGAATCATTATGAACGATTTAGATATTTTGCGTTTACTTTGTAGTAAAAGAGATTTTTTATACAATAAAGATATACTATATACTTTAAGTTTAGATAGAATTATAAAATTATCTGAATTGATACGACATATGGATAAGGAAAAATATAAAAAGAATAAAGATATTTTGAAACAATTAATAGATACTTCTTCGATATATTATATGTTCGTGATACAAGATAAATTAAAGAATAACACAATTATAAAAATGGAAAGTTTAAATAAATATCAAAAATATATTTTTAAAACTACAAATAATTGGTATTGTAAAGTAATATCAATGACACATGAAGAATTTATAACATATATAAAATATGTAAAAAAAGTAGATGTTAATTTTTTATGTTATAGATTAAAATTTGATAACTTATATGATATGTATGAGTTAACATATAAATATTGTTCAGATTCATATAAAAATAACTTATTTTTTTCATATTTTTAAAGTATAGTATTTAATATTTGTTTTATAGAATTTATAAAGTTTTAATAATTTTATAAATTCTTTTTTTTTGTTATTTGATTAATGGGTATAAGTACTTTTTAATATAGATTAATACTTGTTTTTTTGCATCTTTTGATATATAATGTACAAATAAGGTATACATAAAGGAGGAAATATGAATTTAGATGAAATTTATGATGTAATACTTCTTACATTTAATAATCAAGATACAAGATATGTTATAGAAAATAAAAAAATAAATAATAATAGTATTTCGAAAAAGGAATATATTACTAAAAATAGAAAAGATATAACTAAATTCTTAAAAGAAAATGGAAATAGTGAGCTTTTAACAAAACTTGCAAAAAATTTTATGAAAAATTATTTTGATGTAAAAGGCAGAATTAGTTTTTCTAAAACAGAATGTTATTTAATTTTAGAATTATATCAAAGATTATTAGAAGATATTTTAAACGAAAATATTGATATAGATAAAATAATTGCCAGCCATAATGAAAGAATATTAAATTTTGTACAAAATGTAGATAAAATTAGTGATCAAAATAATATATCTGATTATTCACCAGAATTTAAGTTAAAAATGTTAGAATTAGATAAAAATAAAATTAATGGTAAAGTTTTGGAATTAGGTTGTGGAAAAGATGGAAGTTTAGTAGAGTTTTTAAGAAAAATAGGTATAGATGCTTATGGAATAGACCAGATGTGTGATGATACTTCATTTTTAGTATGTGATGATTTAACAACATATGAATATGAAGAAAATAAGTATGATTTAATAATTGCATATATGACTTTTAGTAAGGATTTTTTAAAGGCACATACAGATCAAACAACAGATTTTATAGATTATGCAGAAACTTTTATGAAGATTTTAAATTCTTTAAAAGTAAATGGTACATTTGTATATATTCCTGCAATTCCATTTATAGAAGAATTATTGCCAGAAGATAAATTTTTAGTACACAATAGTTTTTTAAAAGATGGAGAGATTATGAAAACAAGTATTAAACGTTTAAAATAGGTACATATACAAATTGTATATGTATTTTTTTTATTTTGTTGAAAATTTATATGTTATGATATATAATTTTATTTATAAAGAGGAATAATATATGGAAAATGAAAATATAGTGAATATACTTGCTTTGGAGCTTGGTATAAATAAAAATCAAGTAAAAAATACAATAAAATTAATTGATGAAGGAAATACTATACCATTTATAGCAAGATATAGAAAAGAAGTAACAGGAAATTTAGATGATGAAATATTAAGAAAGTTTTTTGATAGACTTACTTATCTAAGAAATTTAGAGCAAAGAAAAGAAGAAATAAAAAATAGCATAGAAAAACAAGATAAGATGACAGAACAAATAAATAAGGCTATAAATAAAGCAATTACTTTGAGTGAACTGGAAGATATATATAGACCATTTAAGATTAAAAAGAATACAAAAGCTCAAATTGCAAAAGAACTTGGGTTAGATAAGTTATCTCAAATAATTTTGTCACAAGATTTAAAGTATAAAAATTTAAATGAAGTTACAAAGTTTTTTAAAGAAAAAACAAATTTAAGTGAAGAAGAAGTAATAGAAAAAGCAAAAGATATAATAAAAGAGCAAATATCAGATAATACTGATTTTAGAAAATATATAAAAAAAGTTTTTTTGAATACAGGAAGAATTGTAACCAAAAATGCTAAAGGCGAAAAAAGTAATTATGATATGTATTATAATTTTTCAGAGAAGCTAAAAAGTATAAGACCACATAGAATACTTGCAATAAATAGAGGAGAAAAAGACGGCTTTTTAAAAGTAAAATTTGAAGTAAATGATGATGAAATAATTAAATATCTAGAGTCTAAAATAATAAAAAATGATAGTATATTTAAAAATATATTATTGGACTGTATAAAAGATGCGTATAAGAAGAATATAAAACCATCTATCGAAAGACAAATAAGAACGGATAAATTTGAGATTGCATCAGATGAAGCTATTTGTGTATTTGGAGTTAACGTGAAAAATTTGTTACTTCAAGCACCTGTTAAAGATTTAGTAGTAATGGGATTTGATCCTGCATATAGAACAGGTTGCAAAATAGCAGTAATAGATGAAACAGGAAAGCTTTTAACATATACAACTATTTATCCTACTAAGCCACAAGAAGATATAAAGACATCTGAAAAAATATTAATTGATATAATTATGAAGTATAATGTTGGTATAATAGCAATTGGCAATGGAACCGCATCAAGAGAATCTGAAAAATTTGTAAGTGATATGATTAAGAAGATAAAAACAAAAAAAGTATATTATACAATAGTAAGTGAAGCAGGAGCATCTGTATATTCAGCCTCTAAACTTGCAACAAAAGAATATCCTGATATTAATGTTTCTATAAGAGGAGCTATATCAATTGCAAGAAGATTACAAGATCCTTTGGCTGAATTAGTAAAGATAGATCCAAAAAGTATTGGTGTTGGTCAGTATCAACATGATGTAAATCAAAAAAGACTTACAGAGACGTTATATGGTGTTGTAGAAAATGTTGTAAATACTGTTGGAGTAGATATAAATACAGCAACTCCATCGCTTCTTTCATATGTGTCTGGTATAAATACTAGTGTGTCGGAAAATATAGTAAGGTATAGAGAAGAAAATGGAAAATTTAAAAATAGAACAGAGTTTTTAAAAGTTCCAAAACTTGGAAAAAATACTTTTGTACAATGTGCCGGATTTTTGAAAGTAACAAATTCAGATAATATATTGGATAATACAATGGTTCATCCAGAATCATATAGTATAGCTGAAAAGTTAATAGAAAATTTAGGATATGATGTAAACAAATTGAATGAAAATAATATGAAAGATGTTATAAGTAAGCTTAATAATATTGACGTAAACGAATATTCGAAAAAACTTGGTGTTGGAAGTTTAACATTAACAGATATAGTCGAAGAATTAAAAAAGCCAGGAATTGATAAAAGAGAGGACATGCCAAAACCGATATTTAAAAGTGATGTTTTAAAAATAGAAGATTTAAAAGAAGGAATGATTTTAGATGGAACTATAAGAAATGTAATAGATTTTGGTGCTTTTGTTGATATAGGAATTAAATCGGATGGACTTGTACACATATCAAATATCAGTAATGATTATATAAAAAATCCACTTGAAGAATTATCCGTTGGACAAAACGTAAAAGTAAAAGTAATTAGTGTTGATTTGGAAAAAAATAGAGTTAGTCTTAGTATGAAAGATTTAAATTAGGAGGGGTATATGGAAGCTATTAGTAAATTTTTTGAAGATTTTAAAAATCTACCACTTTTTGATTATATAGATTTTGAAATTATTATATTAATTTTTGTTGTAATTGCTTTAATTATATTTTTTAGATGTACATCAAGATTTTTTAGTAGACATAGAGTATTTAAAGTTATATTTATATCTGCAATAATACTTGGTATGTTCTTATGGGTATTTGTATATGTTAGGGATAATCCTGAGATTTTCTCATTTTCATCTAATTTTTATGTTTATGGAAGGGTACTTCGAGTGGTTGATTATGGAGAAGAAGTTGTTATAAATTCTATTAGAACAAATTTTACAAATGGTGGAAGAGGTGAAATTACAATAAAATTACCATCAAATGTAAATATTCAAGATAAAGAAACAGGTGAAAAGTTAAAAAGGAATCAAATTGCTGTTGGCGATTATATTCAAATTTATTGTCAAGAAAGCGGAGTTACTGACTCTAAAATACCATTAAATGGATTACAAGTTTTAAAATTAAAATAAGATAATAATTGTACTAGAATTTAAATTCTAGTACTTTTTTATTGATATTTTTTTTACTTAATGTTAAAATTTAGATGTAGTTATTGTATAAAATTAAATAACTATCAAAATATATATGTAGGAGGTATTTATATGAGTGAAAAAATTAGAGTAGCACAATATGGATGTGGCAAAATGTCAGTATATACTATGAGGTATGTATATGAAAAAGGAGCAGAAATAGTAGCAGCTTTTGATATTGATGAAGAAAAATTTGGAAAGGATATTTCAGAAGTGATGGGAGGAGATAAAAAAGGAGTTACTATAACTGATGCTAAAAATGCAGAGGAAGTTTTAAAAAAATTAAAACCAGATATCTGTATTATAACTACAATGAGTTTATTTAAAGATGTTTATGATGCTTTTTATCTTTGTGCAAAACTTGGCATAAATGCAATTTCTACATGTGAAGAAGCTTTCTTTCCAGGAAATTCTAATCCAACACTTACAAAAAAATTAGATGAAATGGCAAAAGAATCAGGATGTACTTTAAGTGGTGCTGGATATCAAGATATTTATTGGGGAAATCTTATTACAACTCTTGCGGGATCAACTCATAAAATCACAAAAATAAAAGGAAGTTCATCATATAATGTTGAAGATTATGGAATAGCACTAGCAAGAGCACATGGTGCAGGACTTTCTTTAGAAGAATTTGACAAGCAAGTTGCTTCTGTTGATAAAGTTACAGATGAAATGAGAAATCAAACTATTCAAAATGGTGAATATTTACCATCATATATGTGGAATGTTAATGGTTGGCTTGCAGAAAAAATGGGACTTACAGTAGTACACCAAACACAAGTTACAGTTCCAATTACATATAAAGAAGATTTATATTCTAAAACTTTAAATATGACTGTAAAAGCAGGAGATGCAACAGGAATGTCTGCAATTGTAACAACAGAAACTAAAGAGGGAATCACAATAGAATCTGAATGTATTGGAAAAGTATATTCAAAAGAAGATTTTGATAAAAATGAGTGGACTATTTATGGTGAACCAGATACAACAGTTATAATTAATAGACCTGCAACTGTTGAACTTACATGTGCAACTATTGTAAATAGAATACCAGATGTTATAAATTCAAAACCAGGATATGTTCCAACATCAAGAATGCCTGTTCTTGAGTATAGAACTAAACCATTAGATTATTATTTAGATTAAATAGCTTTTCATTAATATAAGTAATATTAAAAGACTTGAAAAATGTATATTTCAAGTCTTTTTTGTTGTTATTAATATATTTTTATTTTATTTTATTTTATTTTATTTTATTTTATATATTCTTTTATATACTTTCTTTTATTTTTTTATAAACTTACTTTAAATTAAAAAATAATTGTGATATAATCAAGGTGGGTGATAAAATGAGTAAATATAAAATAGTAAAAGATATTAATCCAAATATTTTTAGAGGCTATGATATAAGAGCTATATATGGACAAGATTTAAATGAAGATATAGCTTATACAATTGGTCTTGCATTTGGAAGCTATGTAAAAAGTAAAGGTTATGACAAATGTTTAGTTGGTCATGATGTTAGAACATCATCAAAACCATTAAATAAAGCTATGATAACTGGTATTACAAATAGCGGTTTAAATGTTGTATCTTTAGGACTTGTTACAACTCCTATGTATTATTTTGCACAAAAACATTTAGGAATTGATCCAGGTGTTATGATAACTGCAAGTCATAATCCTAAAGAGTATAATGGATTTAAAATTGCTTTTGATGATTTTGGTAATGCATGTGGAGAAATGATACAAGATTTTAGAAGATTTGTAGAAAAATGTGAATTTAGTACAGGAGAAGGTACTGTAGAAAAAGTAGATGTCAAAAAAGATTACTTAGAACTTATAAAAAATTCTATTGAACTTGGATCAAGAAAGATTAAAGCAGTTGTTGATGCTGGCAATGGAACTGCATCTATTATAATAAAAGAAGTTTTTGATATGTTTGACAATATAGAATGTATTCCTATTTGTTGTGATGTTGATCCAGAATTTCCAAATCATCATCCAGATCCAAGTGTTGAGAAAAACAATGAAATGTTAAAAAAAGCAGTGCTTGAAAACAAAGCTGATTTAGGAATTGGTATTGATGGCGATGGTGATAGAGTTGGTATAATTGATGAAAAAGGAAATATGGTATATACTGATTTTTATGCTATTATAATATGGCGTGATTTAATGAGTAAAGTATCAAATAAAAATGCTTTATTTGATGTAAAATGTTCAAAATCATTATCAGATGAAATAATTAAACTTGGCGGTCATCCAGTATGTTATAGAACTGGAAATTCATACATGAAAGCTAAAATGAAAAGAGAAAATTTTGTATTTGGAAATGAATTGTCTGGACACGTTTGGTTTAATGATAAATGGCCAAATATAGATGATGGTATTTATGCAGGTTTAAGATTAATTGAAATTTTATCTAAAACTGATAAATCAATAACTGGACTTTTAGAAGGTATTACTAGATATTATTCAACACCTGAAATTCTTATAAAATCAACAGATGATGATAAGTTTAAAGTTATAGAAAAAGTAAAATCTTATTGTAGATCTCAAGAATATAATATAAATGATATAGATGGAGTAAGAGCTGACTTTAATAATGGTTGGGCTTTAGTTAGAGCTTCAAATACATCACCTAATATTACTGCTAGATTTGAAGGTAGAACAAAAGAAGATATGGAAAAAATTCAAAGGGAATTTATGTCTTTACTTAAATAATATTAAAAAAAGTTATTAACAATATATTAGTTAGTAACTTTTTTTGACTAAAAAATATTTAAAAAAGGCTTTATAAACTGATATAAATGTGATATAATGGACATGTGTTGACGAAAGAGGGTGTTAGCAGAAAATAAAAAATAAAAAAAATCAAATTTAAGAAGGAGAGGACTATGAAATTTATAGAAAAATGTAAAGAAATTTATAATTATAGACATATGCTTTTTACTCTTGTAAAACAAGATATAAAAGGAAGATATAAAGGATCCTTTTTAGGATTTTTATGGACTTTATTAAATCCATTATTAATGTTACTAGTTTATTCACTAGTATTTCAATTTATATTTAAAACAGGTATAGAAAATTATCCTATATATTTATTTATATGCTTAATGCCATGGAATACTTTTGCAAATTCAATAGCTGTTGGTACAGTTTGTGTATCTAATAATGGAAGTATTTTAAAAAAGGTATATTTCCCAAGAGAGGTTATGCCGCTTGCCGTTGTAATTAGTAATACAATACAATATTTCTTTAGTGCAGTTATAATTTTTATTGCACTTTTAGTGTCAGGTGTTGGAATTTCTTGGAGTGCATTATTTTTACCAATTATTGTACTTATTCAAGCAATATTTACATTTGGTATTATTTTAATTTTATCAGCTATTAATGTATATGTAAGAGATGTTCAATATATTATGAACCCAGTTATGATGATCTGGATGTATGCAACACCTATATTATATAGTATTTCAATGGTACCAGAGAGATTTTTAGGACTTTATCATTTAAATCCAATGGTTGGAATAATGGAAGCATATCAGGCAATATTATATAATAAGACATTACCAGATTTATCTTCGCTTGGAACTATATTTTTAGTTTCATTAGTTGTATTATTTATTGGATATTTAGTATTTAATAAATTACAAAGAAGATTTGCAGAGGAGGTTTAAAACATGGCTAAGAAGAAAAAAAATAATGATATTGCAATTTCTGTACAAAATGTTACAAAAGAATTTACTGTTTATGAAGATAAATCATATTTTTTAAAAGAAAGACTTTCAAATTTAAAACGTAACAGAAAAAGAAAACATGTTGTACTTAAAAATATATCATGTGACATAAAAAAAGGAGAATCTGTTGCTTTAATTGGTGTTAATGGTTCGGGTAAATCTACACTATTAAAGTTATTAAATCAAATAATTTATCCAGAAAAGGGTAAAATAATAATGAATGGGAAAATTTCAAGTATGATAGAGTTGGGAGCTGGATTTAATACTGACTTTACTGGACGTGAAAATATATATTTTAATGCATCAATGTATGGACTAGGAAAAAAAGATGTAGATCCTATAATTGATGATATAATTGAATTTTCTGAACTTGGAGAATTTATTGAATCCCCTGTTAGAACATATTCATCTGGAATGTATATGCGTCTTGCATTTTCTATTGCAGTAAATGTTGAAGCAGATATATTATTAATTGATGAAATTTTAGCAGTAGGTGATGCACATTTCCAAGCTAAATGTTTAGATAAAATGAAAGAATTAAAAAAACAAGGAAAAACCATGGTATTTGTATCTCATAGTATGTCACAAGTAAAAAGTTTTTGTGATAGAGCAATTTGGTTATACAATGGCGAAATAAAAATGGATGGTACAGTTGATGAAGTTTGTGAAGAATATTTAAAATTACAAGGCTAAAATTGGAGGATTAGAAATGGAAAAAGTAATACATTATTGTTGGTTTGGTGGTAAGAAATTACCAAAGTTAGCAAAAAAATGCCTTAAAAGTTGGAAAGAATATTTACCGGATTTTGAAATAAAAGCATGGAATGAAGAAAATTCAGATTTAGAAGCTTGTGAATTTATAAAGCAAGCTTTTAAAAATAAAAAATGGGCTTTTGTTAGTGATTATGTTAGATTAAAAGCATTATATGATTATGGTGGTATATATTTCGATACAGATATGGAAGTTATAAAAAATATAGACAAATTACTAGAAAAAGATTTTTTTATTGGAAAAGAAGATAGTGGATATATAGCTGCTGGTGTAATTTGGGTAAAAGAAAAACATAACAAATACATAAAAGAAATATTAGACTTATATAATAATATGGAAGGTTTAGATATCAATGATCTATTTTCTATATCAATTCCTAGGACAATAACAAGTGTTTTAAAAAAATATAAAAGTGTAACTGATGAGAATGGAATTGAAATTATAGATAATAGTGTTTATGTATATCCAAGTGATTATTTTTATCCTATTAATTATGACTATTCAAAAAAAGAATATACAAAAAATACATGTATGGTACATTATTATAATGCAACTTGGGTACCTAAAAAAGAGCAATTTACAATAGGAATGTATAGACGTTTTGGTGTAGAAAAAGGTAAAAAAATAATTCGTGTTTTGTCTATTCCAAAAAGAATATATTGGAAAATTAGAAATCCGCTTTCAAATATCTTTGGAAAAATAAAATATAAAGTAAAACGAGGATATGATATATATTTTAGAATAAATAAAAGAATTAAAAATCTAGAAAATGAACTTAGCAAATTAAAAAAATATGATTATGTTGCTTTTCATAATAAATATTGGCTTGGAGTCACAAATTCGACAAGAGATTTATTTGATAGTACTGCAAGTATAGAAGATGTATTCACAGAAAGAGAAGCTAGAAAAACAGCAGAGGCTATTTTAAAAGAACATAAAAAAATGCTTATATTTTCTGGTTTCGCAAAAGGATATTCTCGTATAATAGAAATAATAAAAGAACATGATAAAGATGTAATAATTAAAGTTTTATGGCATGGTTCTAATGCATTACTTGTAGAACAAAACGATTGGGAAGCATTTAATTTAGTATTATTTCTATACAAAAATGGAAATATTGACGAGATAGGATTTGTTAAAAAAAGTTTATATGAATTCTTTAAACAAAAAGGTTATAGAGTATCATTTGTAATGAATTATGTTGATATTGATAAAAAGAAAATAAAGATAAAAGATAAATATAAAAGAAAAGATGGTGAATTTAGAATAGGTCTTTATTCATCACTTGATCGTTGGGTAAAAAATACATATAATCAAATTAGTGCAATAAGTCTATTTGAAAATGTAAAAGCTGATATCACACCACTTAGTATGAAGTCATTTTTATTTGCCGCAAATTTAGGACTTGATACAAGTTTATCTGTTGAGCATAATATACCAAGAGAAGAACTTTTAGGAAAAATGTCACAAAATGATATAAATGTATATGTAACATTTACAGAATGTTCACCAATGATACCACTTGAAAGTTTAGAGTTAGGTGTACCATGTATTACAGGTGATAATCATCATTATTTTGAAAATACTGAACTTGAAAAATATTTAGTAGTTACAAAAGAAGATAATATTATGGCAATCTATGAAAAAATAAAATATGCTTTAGAAAATAAAGATAAAATTATTGAATTATATAAAAAATGGAAAGAACCATATAAAAAGAATGCAAAAAAATCAGTTGAAGAATTTTTAAAGATAAATAAATAGGAGAATATTATGATAGATAATAATATAAATTTAAAGGAAATTAATCAGCAATTAAATAAATATAAGGTATTATATAGAGTGTTAAAATTAGAAAATGATAATTTAAAATATAACTATAGAGTATTATATGATCAAAATCAAGTGTTAATAAAAAATAATAATGAACTATTATTTATAAAGTCTGAATATGAAAGAATTACATCTAATAGGTTTTATAGATTTTTTAGAAAAATATATCGTGGATTAAAAAAGATTTTAGGAAGGAAATAAATATATGAAAAGAAATTTTAATCTATTACCTGGTTTTGATTCTATAAGTTATGCAACAACTCCATATCATATGCTTTTATCCGATGATAATATAGGAGAAAACGGAGAAAACTTATCTATTATAGTTTTATCGCTTGAAAGAGCAGAGGCCACTATAAAAATGATGGAAAGTATTAAGGAGCATATTCCAAATTTTAAAGGTGAATATATAATTGCTGATAATGGATCTAGTAAAGAAACAATTGAAAAATTAAAGCAAGAAATAAAAAATGTTCCATATACTTGTAATTTAGTAGAATTTGGAAAAAATTATGGCGTGGCTGGTGGAAGAAATAAAGCTGCCAAACATTCAACTAAAGATTGGATTTTGAATTTAGATAATGATATTTATTTTACAATGAATTTATTGCCAGAAATACATAATGCAATATCGCAACTTGGTTGTAAATTTTTAAATTTGCCACTATTAAATTATGATTCTGAAAAAATATATTCTTTAGGTGGAAATATATTTTTAACAGATGATAATGGGGATATATGTGCTGGTTGTGGAGGATCTTTTGAACAAGGAGATTGTATGCCTGGTGATACTTTTGATAGAAGTTTATGCACATTTTTATTTGGGGCTTCTGTAATGAATAAAAAGTTATTTTTTGATTTAGGTGGATTTGATGATAATATGTTTATAGGCTTTGAAGATCTTGATTTTTCTATCGAAATTTTTAAGAGAGGATTAAAGATTGGTTGTATAGGAACAGCTGGTCTTGTACATGATCATAGAATTTCAACTGCAGAAAATGATCTGGAATATGAAAAGAAAAGATTTTCAAATAAACATATATTTGAAGCGGCAATGTATTTTGAAAAAAAGCATGGATTTAAAGTATGGAATAAAGTTACTGAAGAGTGGTTAAAAGAGAAAAACAGAAGTATAGGTGGTAATGTAGAAGAAGTAACTGCTGAAAATAATAATAAATTAATAAAAACTAAAAAATATAAAATTGCTTTAATTGTTGATGTAAGAAATTGGGCGTTTGATAATATAGCTCAAAATATAAAAAAATATTTATCTGAAAAATATGATATAGAAATTATTTATATGTCTGACGATTTAGAAGATAATATTGTTTATTTGTTTTATGCAGTAAAAGATTTCGATTTAGTACACATATTTTGGAGAGGTATATTAAACTATATTGATTCCGATTTTTATAATTATTATCTTTCATATTATGGTTCAGACAAACAAGCTTTTTTAGATAATTATATTAAATCTAAATTAATTACAACATCTGTATATGATCATAAATATTTAAGTAAAGATCTAGAAAAAGAAAATAAGCATATATTTGAGTATGTAAAAAGTTATACTGTATCATCTAAGAAACTATTAAAAATATATGAAAATATAGATTACTTGAAAGA
Source organism: uncultured Clostridia bacterium (assembly GCA_944383035.1). GTDB lineage: Bacteria > Bacillota > Clostridia > TANB77 > CAG-465 > CAG-465. Next base: position 9,166 of record CALWOE010000007.1, on the reverse strand, counting down.
TCCTGAATATGAAATAACAGATGGTGTTGATTTAGAACTTTTTAAACCTAAGAATATTTCTCGTTTAAGTTATGAAAATCTAAAAAACAGAACTTTAAATATTGGTTGGGTCGGAAACAGCAAATGGTCAGGGGATAAAAATGAAGATGTTAAAGGCTTTATTAGTATAATAAAACCTGCTGTTGAAGGTCTGATAAAAGATGGATATAATATTAATCTTGTAACTTCGGATAAAAATGATAAATTTATCCCACATGATAAAATGCCAGAATATTATAATAAAATAGATTTGTATATTTGTGCGTCATTAAATGAAGGGACACCAAATCCAGTGTTAGAAGCAATGGCATGTGGAGTACCAGTAATTTCAACAGATGTCGGAATTGTACCAGAAGTATTTGGTAAAACTCAAAAAGAATTTATATTAAAGGAAAGAAATATCAAAAGCTTAAAAGAAAAAATTATATATTTATTAAATAATTTAAATATGCTTGAAATACTTTCTAAAGAAAATTTGGAAAGTATAAAGGATTGGACATGGGAAAATAAAGTTAAAGAATTTGATAAATTCTTTACTAAATGTCTAAAAGAAAAATAATATAGAAAGGCGATTTTATGAAGAGTTTACTAAAAAAAGTTATTAACATTAGAAGTATTTTAGCTATAATTTTGACAATATCAACATTTTTTATTTCAAAATATGTTTGTCAGCCAAGAATTTTTACAGCACCAAATGTACCAATTTTATATTATTTTTTAAGAGTTGTATTTTTAATAGTATTTTTCTTTGTATATTTATTTATTATAAATTTTATTATAAAATTAAAACAAAAATCTTTATTTTACAAAAATTGGTTAAAATATACATTAATATATTTTATAATATTATCCATATTCTTATTACTTATATGGCCCGGTCATTGGGTTTGGGATGAATTTTCACTTGTCAGCGATGCTGCAAGTACAAATATTAATGTATGGCATTCATATATTACAATTATATTTATGACTATAGCTTTAATGATAATACCATATCCAGTTGGTGTGGTAATATTTCAAGTTATAGCTATAAGTTTAATGTTTGGATACTTAATAGCAAGACTTAAAAATTCATTTAATAATAAATGGTTAATTTTTGCAATGTACATATTATTTATGTTGCCTGCCGTACTTATAAATAATATGTATCCATTAAGACTTCCAATGTATGCCTATGCTATGTTACTTTTATTTACTATAATAATATTTGATTATATAGATAAAAGAAAAATGAATCTAAAGAAATTTCTTGTTTTACTTGTATTAATGTCTCTTGTTATATTATGGAGAAGTGAAGGATTAATTTATCTTGTATTTTTACCAATAATATTATATTTTGCATATAAAAGAAGTTTTAATTTTAAAAAAGTTTGTGCTGTATTTTTGTTACTTATTGTAATTTTTGTAACATATAATAAAGCCTTAAATACGCTTGAAGTAGTACCTATATCTTCAAAAAGATATTCACTTACTATATATGTAAATCCACTTTCAATGATGTTACAACAAGACTTAAAAGGTAAAAGTTTAAATAGAGATTTAGAAAATATAGACAAAGTTTTATCTATTGAAGATTTAAAAGAAAATCCAAGTTATTCTGAAATACCAGCGTTTTGGAAAACAGATTGTGTAAGAGAAGATTTTGCAGAACATCTTGATGATTTTAAATTAAGTTATATAAATCTTATTTTAAATAATCCAGCTGAATTTTTAAAGGCAAGGTTTAAAACATTTTTTGCTGCAAATGGATTAGATAAAGAATGTCAAGGTGCTTCATATGGCTCAATTACACAGTTTTATAATAATACAATTGATCAAGAAACTTTTATATATAAAGATATGATAGATTTAAAATATATGCAACCAATAAATAATGATATAAGAACAAAAATAGTTACATCACTTGTTGGAATTGATTTAGATGATAATGTTAATCAATTTGTAACATCAGTATTTTGGAATTTCATACCTATAATGATAATAATATTTGTATTAATGTTTACAAGTTTGTTTAAAAAAAGATACGTAATTAGTTTGATATGTTTAACTACACTTGGAAAAATTGCAATAATTTTTCTAACTGAGCCTGCAAGTTATTTTATGTACTATTTTCCGGATTATTTGCTTGGATTCTTACTTATTATTGTTAGTATAGGACTTTATATAAAAGAAAAAACAGAATGTAAGAATATAAGTCTAAAACAAAAAACTAATAATGTAAATAATCAAAATGAAAAAATAGATAGTCTAATAGTAAAAAAATCTACTGTACTTTCTTTAATTATACAAGCAATTAAATATTATTTAATATCTGGTATAGCTTGGATTTTAGATGTAGTAATTTTTACAATACTATGTAATCTAATACCAAGCACAATATTTGCAAATATTATAAGCTCAACACTTGGTGCAACATTTACTTTTGTTGTATCAACAAGAAAAACTTTTAAGAATAATTCAAAGAAATTTAGTATTAAAACAAAATATATAATATATATAGTTTATCAAATAATATTAATACTTGTTATGTCAGTAGTATTAGCTAAATTTAGTGATTTATTATATTATAATGTTCCGATTGATTTAGTTACAAGTTATAGTAAGTTTATAGCAAAGATTATTATAACTCCAATTACTATGTTATTGAATTTTATATTTATGAAAGTATTAATTGAAAGAATATAGGGGGATTTTATGAAAAAAATATTGTTATTTATTCCAATGTATAACTGTAAAGACCAAATTACAAGAGTAATAAATCAAATTGATGATGAAGTGCAAAAATATATTACAGAAGTAATAATAATTAATAATCGTAGTACAGATAATGGTGAAGAAGTAGTAAAAGAATACTTAGATAAAAATAAATTTAAAATAAAAATATCGCTACTTAGAAATGATGAAAATTATGGACTTGGTGGTTCTCATAAAGTTGCATTTGATTATGCTTTAAATAATAAATTTGACTATGTTATGATTATGCATGGAGACGATCAAGGTAGTATAAAAGATATATTACCTGTTCTTAAAACTAAAGAATATGAAAAGCATGATTGTATGCTTGGAGCAAGATTTATGAAAGGCTCTAAGTTAATAGGTTATTCAAAATTTAGAACTTTTGGAAATAGAGTATATAACATGTTATTTACTATAGGTATAAGAAAAAAAGTATACGATTTAGGTTCAGGACTTAATATGTATTCTACTAAAATGTTAAAATCAAAATATTACAAAAAGTTTCCTGATAACTTAGTATTTAATTATTGTATGGTTTTTGCTGTAGATTATTATAAACAAGATGCTAAATTTTTTCCTATATCTTGGAGAGAAGAAGATCAAGTTTCAAACGTAAAAATGTTTAATCAAGCAACAAAAGTTCTAAAACTACTTGCAAGTTATGTCACAAATAAAAAGAAATTTATAAAACAAGATTTAAGAGATAAAAAGATAGATGACTATACAGCACAAGTTATATTTCAAAATAAAGTTTGACAAATAAAAAAAGGAGTTTTAAATGAAGAATAAATTAATGAATTATGTCACATTTCTTTTTGAAATAGTAAGTGTTATAATTTTAACTTTTATTATATATACAAATTTTGATAAAATATTAGAAGTAATTCCTAAAGTTTTTAATTTTGAAAATATTTTATTTATAATTTTAGCAATAATATTATTTATATCTTTACATATATTAAGAATGTTTAGGACATACCTTTTATTAATAGAAAAAAGGATAGAATTTAGTAAGTTTGTAAAAATATATGTAAAGACAGCTTTAATAAACATAATTTTACCATTTAAATCAGGTGAAATTTATAAAATGTTTGAATATGGAAAGGCAATGGGAAAATTTTCAAGAGGATTTATATTAGTATGGATTGATAGGTTTTTTGATTCATTAATTTTACTTACTATATCGTTAGTATATTTTTTCATTTCAAAGAATATAAATCTACTTATAATTATTTTATCTGCTTTCGTTTTAATTTCAGTTATAGTATATTTATCATTTGAAAGCAGTTATAATTATTTTAATGAAATAATACTTACAACTAGTAAATCAAAAAGAGGAAAAATTTATTTAAAAATCTTAGATGAAAGTAAAGAATTATATAAAAAATCAAAAGAAATGATAAGAGGTAGAGGAATGTCTTTGATAGTCATTTCACTTGCAATTTGGTTTGTTGAATATATTGTTTTTAAATTAGTATCAGATTTATATAATTTATCAAGTTCATTTAATCTATTTCTAGAGTATGTAGATTCAGCATTTTTTGGTATTACTAGTAAATTCTCATATTATGGAATTTTTAGTTTAGTTATAATTTTTGTATTATTTTTAATAATATATAATATTATTATGTTTGTAAAGAAAGGACTTAAAAAGAATGAAAAAGAAAGTAATTTTAATATATGATAATAGAAATGACATTAACTCTACTATAAGTAAAATAGTGGCTTTAAATAGTTATGGCGATATTATATATAAAAGACAAAAATTACAAGTAATATTGCAAAAAATAATGTTAAAAATAGAACCAGATATAGAAATAGTAAAATTAAATATAAAAAAGGATGTAGAAAAACTTATAAATTCAATAGACGAAAATGATGATATTGTATATATGCATATATATTCTTCATCTGTAATAACAAATGAAGAAAATTTTAAATTATTATTAGAAAAAGCTGAGTTTGTACATAGAACGATGATTACAAACAAAGAAAATCCTACAATGATCGTTTTTAAATCAGCTTTAGAATATAAAAAGTTTTTACAAGATGAAAAAATGAAAGATTCAAATTGTATTAAAGAAAAATATGATAATTTACCTGAAATATCAGATAATGGATGTTTACAAAATATATCTGTTTATGATACTTTCCTTAAATTTTTCTCTGGTGGATTTGAAGCAAGGCATTTTAACAGTTTAACAGGGAATGATTATATTGTAACAAAAACATCAACAAACAAGAAAAAGGCTAAAGCAGAGCATGATTATTTTTATTTAATACCAGATTATATGAAAAGTTTTTTTGTTGTTCCATTTAATTATGTAGAAGATGATAAAAAGGCTTCATATTCTATGGAAAGATTAAAAACGCCAGACCTTGCTTTGCAATGGGTTCATGAAGCTATATCTATAAAAGATTTTGAAACTTTGCTTGATAAAATTTTCTTTTTTATAAATCTAAGAGCAAAAAGAGATTGTACAAAGGAAAAATATAAAAGCAATATGGAAGATTTGTATATCAATAAAGTAGAGAAAAGAATTAAAGAATTAAAAGAATTAGATGAATATAAAAAAATTGAAAATGTAATAAAATTAAATGAAAGTTATAAAAGTATAGATGAAATATATGATAAATATAAAAAGTTATATGATAAAATGGTTTCAGGCTATAAATTTAAAAATGTAGAAGTAATAGGTCATGGTGATTTATGTTTTTCAAACATGTTATATTATAAAGATATAAATTTACTTAAATTTATTGATGTTAAAGGTGCAACAAAAGAAGAAGATTTATGGACAGATCCATATTATGATTTAGCCAAACTATCACATTCTGTTTGCGGAAATTATGATTTCTTTAATTACGATATGGTAGAGATTAATATGAATCAAGATTTAAATATAGATATAAAAATAGAAAAAAGAGATACAACTAAATTTATTAATTTATTTAAAGATAAATTAGAAGAAAATGGTTTTAATTATAAATTAGTTAGATTATTTGAAGCATCTTTATTTTTATCTATGTTACCACTTCATATTGATAATGTAAAGAAAGTTGTTGGATTTATAATGAACGCTATACATATATTAGAGGAGGTAGAAAGTTTAAATGGAAAATAAAGGGAGTTTTATATTCGATATAGATGGTACTATTTGTCCTATAAAGAAAAAAGATGAAGAATATATGGATTTGATACCATATGAAAATATTGTAAAAAAAATCAGAAGTCTAAAAGAAGATGGATATAAAATAATATTATTTACATCTAGAAATATGAATTCTTATTCAGGTAATTTAGGTCTTATAAATAAAAATACAGCAAAAGTAATGTTAAATTGGTTAGATAAATGGGACATACCATACGATGAAATTATATATGGAAAACCATGGCCTGGAAGATTTGGATTTTATGTTGATGATAGAGCTGTAAGACCAAAAGAATTGCTTGAAAATTCTGTGGAAGATTTAACTAAAATATGTGATGAAGATAGATTGTAGAGGTGTTTTTTATGTTTGTTAATGTTATAACAATGGCTGGACTTGGAAGTAGATTTAGAAAAGTTGGGTATAATGTACCAAAATTTATGATTGAAGCAAAAGGTAAAACTTTATTTGAATGGTCAATGGAAAGTTTGAAAAATTTTAGAGGTGATGATGTAAAATATATTTTTATATCAAGAAAAGAAGATAATGCAAAAGATTTTATATTTGATAAATGCAATTCATTAGGTATAAAAAATTATGAAGTAAAAGAACTTGAATTTAATACTTCTGGACAAGCTGAAACTGCATATTTAGCAGTAAAAGACTTAAAAGAAGATGATGAAGTAAATATTTACAATATTGATACATATATTCATCCGGAATTCTTAAAAAGAGAAGACCTAAAAGGTGATGGATGTATACCATGTTTTAATGCACCTGGTGATCATTGGAGTTTTGCTAAGACTGATGATAATGGAAAAGTAGTTGAAGTAAGAGAAAAAGTTAAAATATCTGATAATGCAAGTTTAGGTGTATATTATTTTAAATCAGCTAAATTATATGACGATATATATAATTCATTTTATAGTGATGAATCAAATATGGAAAAAGGAGAAAGATATATTGCACCAATGTATAATGAAATGATAAAACAAGGAAAAAATATAACTATCACACAAGTACCATATGATGGTGTTGATGTATTAGGAACACCAGATGAATTAAAAGCTTTCATTGAAAAATAAATAAAATATAACATAAAAGTTTGAAATAAGAATATGTTCTATTTCAAACTTTTTTTATTTATGTTGTTATTTTTTTTATTTTATAATATAATAAAAAAAAGAGGTGCTATATGGGAAGATTACAAGAGTTCTTTAATAGAAAAGTTTTCAAACCATTGTTATATAAAAATCAAGAAGAAAATGAACATAATAATATTAAAGATAACCATAATAAAGAAAATATAAATAATGAAATAAAAGAAAATAGTAATATAAATAACGAAAATAAATTTTTAGCAGATTTAAAAGAAAAAACTAAAGTAAGTGATAAAACTCTACCAATAATTCCTATTGATACAATTGAAAATATTTTAAATAATGATAAGTCACTTAAAGAATTGATACCAGATGGTGAAAATATAGATAATTACATTTATGCAATTTTAGAATACAAAAATTCTCTAGAAAGTTTAGGTATAAAATTTAGTAAATCAAAAATTGAGAGGATATCTTTACTTACTTCAAGAGAATTTAAAATAGAAGATAATTCAAAATATGAAAAAGTAAATAATGATAAAGAATTACTTTCTATTGATAACATTAATTTATTAATAAAAGATGAGAATTTTGTAAATAAATTTTTAAATTATGATAAAAACAAAGAGTTTTTTGGAAATGTTAGTAAAGATGATGTAATTGAATCCGTTAGAAGATATCAAGCAGCTGTTGAAAATTCAGATACTCTTATATTTAGTGAAAAAGAACAAGATATGTTTTATAACTTGTTTTTTGATAGAGATTTAACACATTATGGTAAAAAATTTGATTCTACATTAGAGTTGGATAGTAAGTTTAAAGAGGATATATTAGAGGATTTACCAAAATGTAATAGTCAAACAATGCTTGCACATGAGATATATAAATCATTAAATAAAAAAGTAAAATATAATCAGTCTTTTTGTGCTGCACCTAAAGAAAAAAAAGAAGAAATAACAAATCAGCTTTTATCTAAACCTATAGATACTTTTAACATTTCAGATAATCTTGTTATATGTAAATCTTGGTCAGAAATTTATTCAAAACTTCTTACAGATTATAGTATAGATAATGTAATAACTAAACAAGGGGAACATTACTATGTGACACTTCTTGCAGATAATGAAGTTATTAAAGCTGATGCTACTAATGTTAGTAAAAATATGTTTGATACTACAGGAAAAATAAATGATATAGAAAGAGCATGTTTTAATATGCCTACTGCTGGATTTACAATTTTAAGTAATAAGAATAAAAATGTTGAGTTTCAAAAAAGTGAATATGAAAAAGTAAATAATAGTAAAACTAATGAAGATTTAGCTTTTTTAAGACGAGAAGATGATTATGATGAACATTTAGCAGATACATTACTTAATGCTCCTATTAAAGAAAAATTTGATTTTTTAAATGAACAATTTTCAAAAATTGAAAATAAAGATGAGCTTGATATGTTAAGTTATATCTCATATGTAAAATCAAAAGTTTTTAGAAAAGATTCAAATTTAAATGAATGTATGATTGGAATTCCAGTTGATGATAATAATTATAAAATATCAAAAGTATATAGTTATGACTTAGATAATAATGTTAATTATTATTATTTATCAAAGGATGGATTTAGAGAAATTTCAAAAGATGAATTGAAAGATAAATTTTCTAGTGGTAATTTTACAAAAACAAGTGATAATAGCTTTGTACCTGGTATAATTGAAAAAGATGGTACCATTTTAAAAGAACATGAAGAAAGTGAGGTTGTAATTTAATATGGATATAAATGATATACGTTTAAAGAATAATGAAAAAATTAATGAATTAAAAGAAATAATTAAAACTGATACATCAAAAAAATTACAAGATAACTTAGATCTTCATAAGAAAATAAAAAGAGTTTTAGATGATGATGCTATATTTTTTAAAATTAGCGCAAATGATGCTTTAAATTTATTAAAGTATTATTATAAAAAAGATGAATTAAATGAAATTTATCTTTCACTTACATCATTTGAAAAATATATGAATTGTAAAAAGAAATTTTTGATTTAAAACAGTAATTAAAGTTACTGTTTTTTTTGGTGTGCCGTGCATGGTATATATCTAGTTGGTGAAAGTCCAATACACGCGTAAGTATCGACGAAGTGTCA
>CALWOE010000006.1 GCA_944383035.1 uncultured Clostridia bacterium | reverse complement strand
GCTTAAGCCCAGAAGTGCCAGTACAAAAGCCTTCTAGGCTTAGAGCAAACCACCAGTTTTACTGGTGGTTATGATTATTTTTATTGTTTAAATAATTTATTTTATTAAAATATCGTGTAATTTATTCATAAAATCGTAAGCTCTATTTTGATCTATAATTATGTTTATAGATAGTTCGCTAAAAGTTATCATATATATATTTATATTTTCTTTATATGCTAAATTAAAAATTTCAGTTATAATTTCTTTATTTGACATTATCATATTACCAATTAATGATATTTTTGATATATCATCTTTTTTAGTAATAAATTTAACGTTAAAATCCTCAAAACTACAATTTTTTAAATTTAGATTATTTTTATAATATAAGTTTGTAAGTCGTGTACCATCAGAATCATTTAAAGTATTTTTTACAACAACTTCAGTGTTGTATTTTTTAGCAACGTTTACACTCCTATTATGTAATACTTTAGCCCCAGCAGTTGCTGCTTCTAACATCTCATCATAAGAAATATCTTGTAAAAGTTTTGCTTTATGTATTATTCTTGGATCTGCAGTATATATTCCATCAATATCACTATATATTTCACATCTTTTTGCTTTAAGAGAAGATGCAATAGCAACAGCACTAAGATCACTACCACCTCTACCTAGAGTAGTTAAGTTTCCTAGTTTATCTATTGCTTGAAATCCAGATACTATAACTATATAGTTATTTTTTAATAAATTTAAAATGTTTTCATTATATATACATTTAATTTTTGCATTTCCAAAAGTAGAATCGGATATTATCCCTGCTTGTGCACCAGTAAGACAAGTAGATTTATATCCCATATCATTTAACATTAAAGATAAAAGAGAAGCAGTTTGCATTTCACCTGTATTTAGTAGAAAGTCAAGTTCTTTTTTTGATGGATTTTTTGAATATTCATGAGCAAGTTTTAAAAGTCTATCTGTAGTTTTTCCTTGTGCTGAAACTATAGCTACAATATGATTTTGATCTTGTTTGCATTTTATAATTTTTTCACAAACGACTTCAAGTTTTTCTTTGTTTGAAACAGAGCTACCACCATATTTTTGAACTACTATATTCAATTTTTTCCCCTCCTTTTATATTCTATGTGTATATTAAACTAGATGCTACATACTTTTTTTAGTTTTATATTTTAAAGTGTAGTTGAAAAAATATTAAAATATGGTATAATTATATATGTTAAATGAATAATTTGACGAAAATGGAGGAATTATGTTTTTTTCAAAAATAAAAGAAAATTTAAAGAAAACAAAAGAGAATTTAGATATAAAAATTAGCAACGTTTTTGCAAGTAAAAAAGATATTGAAGAAATAATAGACGATTTGGAAGAAACTTTAATATTATCAGATATTGGAGTTAATACATCAACAAAAATATGTGATAATTTAAGGGAAGATTTAAAAAAACAAACAGATAAATCAGAACATGCAATAAAAATGTTATTAAAAAAACAAATGGAAGATATTTTAAGTAAAAATTCAGCATATAATGATTTAGAGGATGATGAAAAAAAAGTGTTGCTAATCGTTGGAGTAAATGGAGTTGGAAAAACAACATCTATTGGTAAAATTAGTAATATGTACAAAAAACAAGGTAAAAAAATATTGCTTGCTGCTGCAGATACATTTAGAGCCGGCGCAATAGATCAATTAGAAGTTTGGGCAAATAGAGTAGGAGTAGATATTGTTCTTGGAAAACCAATGCAAGATCCTTCCTCTGTTATATATGATGCTACAAAAAAATTTGAATCATCAGATTACGATCTATTAATTTGTGATACAGCTGGTAGATTACATAACAAAAAGAATTTAATGGATGAATTGTCAAAAATGAAAAGAATTTTGGATAAAAATTTAAAGGATATAAAAAAAGAAGTACTTATGGTACTTGATGCAACAACTGGTCAAAATGGTGCAATACAAGCTAAAAGTTTTTTTGATAAAACAAATGTTGATGGAATTATATTAACAAAACTAGATTCTACTGCAAAAGGTGGAGTTGTATTTAGTATAGTAAATGATTTAAATATTCCTATTAAATATATTGGTACAGGTGAAACTATTGATGATATTGAAAAATTTGATGCAAAAGAGTTTGTAGATGCCATTGTGTAGCATATATTATAATAGGCAGGTGAATATTTATGAATAAATATATTGAACTTGAAAACATAATTAAAGATAAATCAAGAATAAGATATAACGAACCAATGAAAAATCATATAACAGCTAGAGTAGGTGGCCCATGTGATGTAATGGTATTTCCAAAATCAATAGATGAAATAAAGCAAGTTATATCATATGCAAAAAAAAATAATATTCCATATTTTGTTATGGGTAAAGGAAGTAATTTACTTGTTGCAGATAAAGGAATTAATATGATAGTAATTAAAATCTCAAATGATTTTGATGATATAAAAATTGATGGAGAATATATGGAAGTTTTGGCTGGAACTAGTATGCCAAAAATAGCAGTAATTGCAAAAAATAACTTCTTATCTGGCTTTGAATTTGCATGTGGAATACCAGGTACAATTGGTGGCGGAATTTTTATGAACGCTGGTGCATATGGTGGAGAAATAAAAGATGTTATAGTAAATGTAACATTTTTAGATGAAAATGATAATATTGTTACATTTGATAATGATAAATTAGAATTTTCATACAGAAAAAGTTATTTTGCAAATCATCCAGATTGTGTTATACTTAGCTGTAAATTAAAATTAAAGAAAGTAGCAGATACAAAAGAAATAGAAGAAAAAATGTTGAAAAACAATACAGCAAGAAAAGAAAAACAGCCATTAGAATATCCAAACTTTGGATCCGTTTTTAAAAGACCAGAAGGATATTTTGTTGGAAAACTTATAAGCGATTGTAATCTTAAAGGATATAGAATTGGTGGAGCAGAAATATCAAAAAAACATGCTGGATTTATTGTAAATATAGGCAATGCTACATGTAATGATATTTTATCACTTATTAAATATATTCAAGATACAGTAAATAAAAACTTTGGAGTAATGTTAACTCCTGAAGTAAAATTAATTGGAGGAGAGTTTAAATAATGAGAACAATTTTAGAATGGTTAAAACCAGGAGCTAGAGTAAAAAGATATATTTTATTACAAATAGTGTCGGTTGCAGTACTTATTTTTTGTATTGTAACATTAAAAAATGTATATGATTTAAATCAAAAAATGTTACTTGCATATATTGTACTTATAACACTATCTGTATTTGGTATGATATTTTCATTTATACTTGCACAAAAAAATATACTTTTTATATCTTTGAAAAATATAGCTAGAAAAAACAAAAGTATAAGAGTTAGGAAACTATTATATAATGATCCTAAATTAAAAAAAGGACCAAAAATAGTTGTAATTGGTGGAGGAAGTGGTCTACCTAATATATTAAAAGGTTTAAAAGAATATACTGCTAATATAACAGCAGTAGTAAATGTTTCAGAAGATGATGCAACTTTATCGTCTACAGTTAAAGGTGGAGATTATTTATCATCAGGAGATATAAGAAAATGTATTGCTGCACTTTCAACATCAGAATCTGAGATAAATAAACTTCTTACATATAAATCAGATGATGAAAATTTAAGTGTTGGAAATGAAATAATAAAAGGTTTAGTAAAAACAAATGGTAGTTTTGCAAAAGGTATTGCAAAAATATCAGATCTATTTAAAATGCAAGGAAATATTTATCCAGTTACAACAGATAATATTGTTTTATGCGCTGGACTAAAAAATGGCGAAGTAGTTGTTGGTAAAGAAAATATAGTTGAAAGAGTAAAAGAATTAAAAACGCCAATAAAACAAATATTTTTGAAAGAAGGTACTATTAGAGCATATCCAGAAGTTATTGATGCTATAAAAAATGCAAATGTAATTATACTTGGACCTGGTAATTTATACACATCAGTTGCTTCAAATTTACTTATAGAAGATGTATCTAAAGCTATAATACATTCAAAAGCAAAAAAAGTGTATATTGCAAATATTATGAATCAACCTGGACAAACAGATGGATATACACTTGCAAAATATATTAATGAAATAGAAAGATATATCGGTAAACATGTTTTAGATTATGCAATTGTAAATAATGGTAAAATAACTGATGAAATGATAAAAGATTTTAATCAAAAAGATTCAACTCCAGTTAGAATAGACTTAGAAAACATACAAAATAGAGCTATTTCAGTAGTAAAAGATGATATTGTACTTACTGCTACAGATTCTCTTATACATGATAGTGATAGAGTTGCAGATATAATAATGTCTATTGCAAAATCAAAGAAAAATGGAAAGCTAAATATTGTAAAAGTAAACAAAAAGCAGATGAAGAAGAAAAAAATTGGAGAATTTAAGAAAAATTTAAAAACAAAAATGAATAATAATTCAAAAAAATCTGAAGAATTAAAATCAAAAAATAAGATAAAAAGACCAAAAAAACAAACAGAAGTAAAAATGAAAAAAAGTACCAAAAAGACAGTTGATAAAATTAAAAGTAAAGTTATGAAAGGATAGTACTTTATGTATACATACAAAAGAGGAATGGATGATATAAAAAAGGCAAAGAATGTAGAATTTGTTATGTCTAACAATCTAGATATTTGCCTTTGCTCATCTGCAATATTAGATATGAAAAAGCCATATAATGGTTTATATATAAAAAATGGAAAAGTAATTTTAGAAAATTTAGTAGAAAAATTTGAAAATAAAGATGATGTTTGTAAAATTTGTAATATTAATACAATATCTACTAATATATCATCTAGTGAATATCTTACAAGTATAGATCTTAGAAATAATATTTTTGAATATGATACTAAAACTGCATATATGAAAAAAAGGATTTATTTTGAAGAGGGACAAGAATTACTAATAATTGATTATAACTTAAAAAATAAAACAAATATGAAAACAATATTTAAAGTAATTCCTCTAGTAACTTATAGAGATCTTTTTTGTATGAAAAAAGAAAATTTATTAAAATTTAACCAAAGAAGTAAAGCAAAATCAACATTAATAAATTTAAATATATCAAAAGATGAAAATATTATTTTACAATCAGATATTATGGAATATACAGAAGAATACAAATATCTTTATGATGTAAGACATGAGTATATATCAAAAATGCTAGAGAAAAATATATATGTTGAAGATTTAGTAATACCGGGCGAATTTGAGATGGTTTTAAAACCAGAAGAAAATTTAAATATAAGGTTATATATTTCATCTAAAAAATATGATATAGATATGTTAAATAAAATAAATATACAAGATAATTTAAATAATAAAATAAAAATTTTAACAAGTAATATTCCAGATGAATATATTGAGTTAAAAGATTTATCGTATTCTATATCTAATTTAAATATGAATGGGTTACTTGTTCCTTCACTTCCATATAAAAAAGATTATAATCAAATAGTTGTTTCAAAAGATAAAGAAGAAAATATAAAGTTATTTATTGATGATATCAAAAAAATGACAAATATAGTAAGATCTCTTGAAGGTCAATATATAGTGTTTAATAAAATAGATGAGGCAAGGCTTGCTCTATTAAAACTTATTAAATATATAAAAGTCATGGAAGAACTTAAAATAGAAGATGAAGATTTTAAAATACTTTTAATATTACTTAAATTATGGTGTGTTGAAACAATGAATAAATTAATATCAAAAAAACAATCATTAGATTTATTTTTGGATTTTATTAAAAAAGTAGTGGATGAAATATTAGATGAAAAATTTGAAGAAAAATATTTTAAATACATAAAGATAGTGGCTTTATCTTTTAATGCATTAAAAATATATGAAAATATACTTATAAATAAAAAAGAAACAAATTTAAAATTATATGAAAAAATAAGTGAAATTCCAGATTTTATAGTAAATAATTTTTGGATAGAAGAAAAAAGAATTTTAAAAAGGAATTTAGATGATAAAGACTTTGAAGCAAATATAGATATGATGTATGCACTTAGTTTATCATATCCATGTGTATATCAAAATAGTATACCATTTAAGCTTTTAGATACAATATTTAAGGAACTATATACTCCATATGGACTTAGAATATCTCCAAAGAGTAGTAGTAAAAATAAAGGACTTATTTACCCCAGATATATGGCACATTTTGTTAAAGCAAACTTAAGACAAAATGGGGTTACAAGAGCTTCACAAAAAATAGCATATAATTTAGTAAGGGAGCTTTTACAAGATATATCAAAGTATGAAAATGGTGGAATAAAAAAAGTATATCATGAAAAAGGAATTAAAGTTGATAATGTAGGATATGATCTTTTAACTAATGCAGAAGTTATAAGATTATATGATATGTTAACTTAAAAGAATAAGAGGTAATATATGATTGTATTAGGTATTGATCCAGGATACGGAAGAGTGGGCTATGGAGTAATAGAATATAAGAAAAATAGATATAGAGCACTTGAGTATGGGAGTATAACAACAGAGGCAAATAGCAATTTTGTTGAAAGATTATATAAAATAGAACTTGATTTAAAAGAAATTATATCAAGGTATAAAATTGATGCATCTTCTATAGAAGACTTATATTTTAACACAAACTCTAAAACTGCAATTAAAGTTGCAGAAGCTAGAGGTGTTATATTAAATACTTTATATAAAGAAAATATTCCTATATTTGAATATACACCACTTCAAGCTAAACTTGCAATAGTTGGATATGGAAGAGCTGAAAAAATTCAAGTTAAAAATATGGTAAAAGAATTTTTGCATTTAGAAAAAATGCCAAAACTTGATGATACAACAGATGCACTTGCAATAGCAATATGTCATACTCATCATCGAAGATTTGAATCTTTTGCAAAAGTAAAATAAAATCCACCAAACAGGTGGACTTTTTTAATATCCTATATTTTTTAATATTTTTTGTATATTACTATTCCCATCATAATCAGTTACTCTAATATATGTGTTTTTTACTCTAGAGTATGCTTCTTTTCCAAATTCAGTTTTATATTCTACTTTTGAATAGTTTTTTCCATCAACTCTTGATTTTGTAACTTTTGAATTTTCATCTAACTTGTGGTTTATTAAATCACTTTCAAAAGCGTATTTTGCATCATATTCATCTTTGTAATCTACAAATGTAATAGTAATTTTAAGATCAGGACTTGTAGCAACTAAATAACTATTATAATAACTATCATAATCTAGATTTTCAGTATTTTTTTCTTGTGTATCATCTTCTTCAGAAATATCGTTAATATCTTTTATGGTATAACCAATTTCTTGCATTTTTTTTGTAAAAGTATCACCATTTAAAGGTACTTTTTCTACATTTATTACAGAAAAATAGTAAACACCAATTCCTATTAAAATTAGTACAATAATAAACGCAAGAACAATTAAAAAATTTTTAGTATTAGAACTCATAAAAATCCCTCCTATATTATTTATAGCATTTTTTTATTAAATTATCAATATATATATATCTAAAATAATATTTAAAGTAGCTATAACTATAAAATCAAAAGTATAGTAATTGACATAATTTTAAAAATGTGATATAATACTACTGTTTATATATAAATATAATTTTTAAATTAAAAAATAGGAGGAAAAAAGGTATGAATAGCACTTTTAGCACTTTTTTAACAACATTGTTTGGAGTCTTAAGATCAATTCTTATGGCTGCAAAAGTTGATGATGGAAGATACGTATTAAAATTTGATACGGGTAATCCATTGGAATTTGATTTTCCAGTACGAGAGTATAAAGAAAATCTTGTTAATAATTTTTTAGATAAAGCACTTATTTGTTTGGGAGAAGCAAATGATGTATCTTTCTATAAAGATGAAAAGCTTCTTTTTAAAGCATCTTTAAAAGAAGAAACAATAACTAATTATAATTTATTAACTTTATATGTAATTAGTTATGTTGTAAAATATCAATTAAAATATAATCCAAAAGTTTTAATTGATAATAAAGAATGTAATGTAAATAAAGAAAACATTCCTAATTTAAAAGATACAAATCGTTTAACCATCTATTTAGATGATTTTGTATTTGTAGATTTAAAAAATTTTGAAAAATGAGTTCTGTGGTATATCAGAGCTCTTTTTTTATAAAATAACAAATATTTAATATTTTCATATAATAAATTGAGGTGATGTAAGTGAAAATTGGACTTTCATTAAGTGGTGGAGGTGCAAAAGGTGCAGCACATATAGGTGTATTACAGGCACTATTAGAAGAAAATATAAATATAGACTATATATCCCGGACAAGTAGCGGAAGTATAGTAGCAAGTCTTTATGCTATAGGATATACACCAAATGAAATTTTAAATTTATTTAATACATATTGTAAATATATTGCAGATTATGATAAGATGCTTCCTTTTAAAGTTGTTGGTACAATGTTTACAGGGAAAATAAATATAAAATGTGTAGCAAAAGGTAATAATTTAGAAAATTTAATATATACATATGCAATGAAGAAAAATATTTTTGATATTAGTAGTATAGATAAATATTTAGCTATCCCATGTGTTGATTTAAAGACTGGTAAAGTGGTGTATTTTTTAAATAAAAATTTAAATAATATATTAAACAATAATGAAGATTCTGTTTATTTTTATACTGGAAGTATATCAAAAATTGTAAGAGCAAGTTGCAGTTTACCGGTAGTTTTTGAGCCAATTACATTTAAAGATTATATATTAGTAGATGGTGGTATAAGGGTAAATACACCTGTTGATATATTAAAAAAGATGGGTGCAGATAAAGTAATTGCAGTATATTTTGATGAAAATAATAAATGTAGAGTTGAAAATAATATAATATCAGTAGCTATGAAGTCTTTTGATATAATGTCTGATTATATAAATATGCAAAGTATTAGACTTGCTGATATAAATATTGTTCCTAAAACATTTAAAACATCTATTCTTGATTGTAGTAAAACAAATTTACTTGCAAAGCAAGGATATATAGCTACAAAAAATGCTATAAAAAATATAAAGAATTTATGTTAAGAAAATAAAAGCATTAGCTTTTATTTTTATTTTTCTATAAATAAAATAACAAATATATATCCATAAGTATTTGATTTAGTAATTCCAATACCAATATTATTAAATTTATTTGAAAGTAAATTTTTTCTATGATCTATAGATTCAAACCAAGAATTAATTGCATCATTAAAATCATTATTTCCGGCAATATTTTCACCAGCACTTTTATATATAATTCCAGCATTTTTTAACATATCAAATGGAGAGCCATATGTATTTGAATTATGTGAAAAATAGTTATTTGATACCATATCATTAGCTTTGACTTGTGCTAAGTTTTCTAAACTTTCATTTGATACAAATTTAAATAATCCATTTTCAATTCTTTTATTATTAATTATTTGTAACATTTTTTCTTTCATTTCTTGTATAGATATGTTATTTGGTTCTAAATTATTGTTGTTTGAAGATAAGTTAGAATTATTACTTTTCTTTACTAAATCTTCTTTTACCATCCCAACTATTTTATTTTTTGTGACAATCATATAAAAATTTTCGATTTTTCCAATTACTTCAACTATTTCATTTTTATTTAATTTGGTATAAATAGGATAACTAGTTGATGGACCACCCCTTACATTAATATTTTCACCATCTGCATATACATAGAATTTTTCTAAATTTTCAGATGTTTTAGAATTTTCTAATTTTTCTTCACTCTTTGTTATATAATTTTTTGAAATTAATCCAACAGAAGAGTTTTCAAGTTGTACTATATAGAAATCATCAATACTTCCAAGTATTTTTACTTTTGTATTTTTATTTAATTTTGATACAATATCTGATAAATTTAAAGAAGCTTTTTTTCTAAAATTTACGTTTGTCGCATTTACTATTCCATATGTAGGTTTATGATTTGTAGTAGAATAAGATAAAATACTAGTAGATAAGAATATTAAAAAAATTACAATAAAAAAAATAATAAATGTGATTTTTGATTTCATTTTATCACCTATAACATAATATGAAATATTTATGAAAAATATAAGAAGAAAAGTAAAATTGGTATAATTTGTAATTAAATGATAAAAATAATACAAGAGGTGATAATTTTGAACTATATAGATGGAAAAACTTATTGGAAAAGTAAGACGCAAATAAAAAATACATATCCATATTTAACATATGATACATATTGTGATGTATTAATTATTGGTGGTGGGATAACAGGTGCAATAACTGCATATTTTTTAGCAAAAGAAGGAGTAAATGTAATTATTGCTGAAAAAAATATAGTGCGGTATGGAAGTACTTTAGCATCTACAGCTTTTTTAGATTATGAAGCAAGTAATGATATATTAAAACTTGAAAAAACTGTTGGTAAAACTTCTGCAAGTAAAATATATAAATTATGTGATGATGCTATAAACAAGATAGAAGAAATAAGTGTTGTAATAAATAGTAGTGATAGTTTAAAAAGACAAGATATGATTTATTATACAAACAAATTATTTCAAAAATCATATATAAAAAAAGAATGTGAAAAAAGAAGAGAACTAGGAATTGATACAGATTATATAGATTATCATAAATTTGTAAATTTAAATGGTGGTATTATTGCAAAAGATAAAACAATAGTACTAAATCCTTATGAATTTACTCAAAAATTAATCAGATATTTGTACGATTTACCAAATGTTAGAATATATGAAAATACAAATATTGTAGATGTTAATCCTGGAGCAATAGATGGTGTAGAAGCAAAAACTAATAATGATTTTTTAATACTTGCTTCAAATGTTATTTTTTCATCTGGTTTTGAGACTTTAAAGTATATGGATAAAACACCTGTAGAATTATATAGAAACTTTACAATTGTATCTGGTAAAAAAGATGAACTTAAAAATTTAGATCATAAATTTGTAGCAAAAGATATGCAAGAGCCATGTCATTATATTCGTTTTACTGATACTGGCAGAGTAATATGTAGTGGAGAAGATGTAAAATTAACAGATAAATTTAATGACACTAAATACCTAAATAATGTTGCTAAAGATAAATATAAAAAACTATATAGTTATATTCAAAAAACATTACCTATGTCACAAAATTTAAGTGTTGATTATGCTTTTAACAGTATTATTGCAGATACAAAAGATAATTTACCAATAATAGATGAAATGCCAGGTATGCCTAACTGTTTTTGCAATTTAGGATTTGGAGTAAATGGAATATTATATTCTGCTATTGGTGGTAATATACTGAAAGATGCTATAAAAGGATTTTATACAAAAGATATGAATTTATTTAAGATTATAAGATAAGCTACTAATTTAGTAGCTTTTTTTTACATTTTTTTGCATTTTTTTTAAACTTATGGTATAATCATAAATAGTTATAAAGGTTGGTGGGAAAATGGAGCAATTAAGAATTATATATAGCAAATCAAAGGAATCAACATATGTAGAAAAGGAAGATTTAGAAAAAATATTTGAAGAAGCATTTAAACGCGCAAAAATTGAAATTGCATATTTTAGTAAAAAGCCAGACCTTACATTTGTAGATCCACTTCCAATAGGAATAGAAAGTACAGGTGAAATTTTAGAAACATCACTTGTTGAACATATTCAAGTAAGTTATTTTATTAAGCAAATGAATAATGTCCTTCCAAGCGGAATTACAGTTTTATCGGCTGAATATTTAAAAGGAGATAATACAAGTGTTGAAGGTAGAGTATATGGTTCTACTTATTTAATAGATTTTGTGTATGATGAGAAAAAAATAGTTGGAAAAACTCAAAAACAAATAGATAATATGATTGCATACTATAAAGAAAAGATGGCAGAGTTTTTAGAACAAAGAGAAATACAAGTGTTAAAGAAAACTAATAATAGAATGGAAAGAGACGATATAAAGCCATATATTATATTTTATGAATTTTTAATTGATAGTTCTCTTGAAATATCAGTTGCTACAAATAAAAATATACAGATTAGACCATCTGATATAATGAATGGTTATAGCGAATACATAAATGAGCCAATGAATTATAAATCTAAAAGGACAAAAATATTGTATAATAACTAGTATTGTCGAATTTTGTCGAATACAAAAAAATAATAAAGTTTAATAAAAAAATGCCAGTTTATGGTAAACTAACACTTGACTTTAAATTTTTATTGTGTAATAATATATTTAACAGTTAAGGAAGGCGGTGTGAAATATGCAAATAACTGATGTTAGAGTAAGAAAAGTAAATTCTCAAAACAGAATGAAAGCTATCGCTTCTGTAACTATTGATGATGTTTTCGTAGTTCATGATATCAAAGTTATCGAAAGTGATAAAGGATTATTCATTGCTATGCCTAGTAGAAAAACTCCTAACGGAGAATTTAAAGATATAGCTCATCCAATTAATACAGAAACAAGAGCAATGTTACAAAAAGCTATAATCGATAAATATAATGAGGCTGGCGAAGACGCAGAATAATCATAAATTTAGAATATAATATAAAGAGGGGAAAAGCCCCTCTTTTAATATATACAAAAAGAGGGGAGATTTTATGGGATATCCAACAGAACATGTAAAGGAAATAGTATCAAAAATACCATTTAATCCAGGAATATATATGATGAAAGATGAAAATGGTAAAATAATATATGTTGGTAAGGCAATATCACTTAGAAAAAGAGTAAGACAATATTTTCAAAAAAATAATAAATCGCCAAGAATTGAAAAAATGGTTACTTTAATACGTGATATTTCATATATTGTAACAAATAATGAGGTGGAAGCATTAGTTTTAGAGTGTAATTATATAAAAGAGAATTCGCCTAAATTTAATGTAATGTTAAAAGATGATAAAACATATCCATATATAAAAATAAACATTAAAAATAAATATCCTACTATATTTGTTACAAGAACCAAAAAAGATGATAAAGCTTTGTATTTTGGACCATATACTAATGTAGGAGCAATGAGAGAAGCTCTTGATACTATAAAAGAGATATTTCCTATTAAAAGATGTAAGTATAATTTAGAAAAAAAGAAACTTACTTCTCCTTGCTTATACTATCACATAGGAAGATGTCTTGGCCCATGTATAAATGATGTAAATTTACAAGAATATAAAAGTATGATTGATCAGGTAATACTTTTTTTACAGGGAAAAAATTCAAAAATTAAAGAAATGTTAAAACAAGATATTGAAAAATGTATTGAAAATTTAGATTTTGAACGAGCTCTTATGTTAAAAGAAAGAATAGAAAAAATAGATAAAATTAGTCAAAAACAGCATGTTGCAAATCTAAATGAGAATAGTACAGATATTTTTGGATATATATTATATAAAGATGTTTTGCATATTCAAATATTTAAAATTAGAAATTATAAAGTTGTATTACACGACAATATAAAAGTAGATGAGATAATAGAAAGTGAAGTAGAAGATACGTTATCTAGTATTATTTCTTCATATTATTTAGATAATAATGATATTCCAAAAAAATTATACGTTAAAATTGATGAAGATAAGAAAAATTTATTAAATGATTATTTTTTATATAAGAATATAAAAATTGATGTGATATGTCCTAAAAAGGGTGAAAAATTAAAATTAATTAATATGGTAGAAAACAATATTAAAATAAATATAGAAGATAATAAAAATAACGTGGTAGATGATTTATCTTATTTATTAAAATTTAAAGATAGTATTGATTCTATTGAATGTTATGATATTTCAAATTTAAGAAATGAATATATAGTTGGTTGTATGATACGTTTTGAAGACGGTAAGTTAAATAAAAAAATGTATAGAAAATTTAAAATAAAATCAACACTTACTCAAGATGATCCGAAATGTATGTATGAAGTTATAACAAGAAGACTAAATCATGCAGAAGAATGGCCACTCCCAGACCTTATTTTAATTGATGGTGGAAAGACCCAGTTAAATATGGTAAAAAAAGCTTTTGAAGAAAAAAATGAGTATACTAATATATATGGTATGGTTAAAAACGATAAACATAGAACACGTGGTTTAATGGATAAAGATGGTAATGAAATTGATTTGACAGATCATAAAAATATATTAAATTTTTTAACATTTTTGCAAGATGAAATACATAGATTTACAATTACATATCATAGAAAATTAAGAGATACTGTTAAGTTAAAAGATGGAAAAGTTTATAAAAGGAAAAAATAATTATTTTAAATAATATATAACACTTAAAATAAAAAATAAATAAAAAAGCAAGTTCTACAAATAATAATTGTAGGAGATGATTTTATGAATGATGAAAAATATAATAATCAAAAAATAATGTGTAATGTAACAAATTGTTTGCATAATTGTATTGAAAATTCTACTTGTAGACTTGATAAAATAAAAGTTGGAAGTAAAACAGAAAGTACAAAAAATGATAGAAATGATCCTCACATGCAAACAACTTGTTTATCGTACAATTATAGTGGTGATTTAAATAAAACAGAAATAACTGGTAGAGATTAAAAATAGCATCTAATAGATGTTATTTTTTTTATACTTTTTTAGTTATATTATATATATATTTGTAAAAAAATATATTAAATTGTTGAAAAAATTATAGCAATTTGATAAAATTATTTTGTTGTATAATTAAAGGGGAAAAAGATGAAAAAATTTTTTAAGATATTTTTACTATTTGTTTTGTTTCAAATAATATTTATACCAGCACTTACTATAGTGCTTATATATTATGGACCATTTCAATATACAAGAGAAATGATAGTAACAACAGCAATGACAACAATGTCACATCAATATTTTGCTACATGGTTTCTAAGTGATGAAGAAATACAAGATATTCTAGATAGAAACAGACCAGATGAGATAATAGATGCTCAAAATTTAGAAGAAATAGATATTAAAGATGTACAAGTATCAGATGTTTCAAATCCAAAGGAAGGAATTGAATATGTAGATGTTAGTACAAGTACATATAAAGGTTATTTATTAATAATAAAAGATCCAAAAAGAGTAAAACTTGTTAGTGCACCAAGAATTGGAACAGTTGGTTCAACTGTAAAACAAATAGTTGACAATAATAATGCAATTGGTGGAATTAATGCTGGCGGATTTGCAGACGATGCTTTGGGTACAGGAGGAAAGCCAGATGGTCTTGTAATTGTAAATGGAGAATATGTATCTGGTAATAAAAATCAAGCATATAGTGTAGTTGGAATAGATGCTGAGGGTAAAATGGTTGTATCTAATTCTATGACATATAAAAAAGCTAAACAATTAAATTTACAAAGTGCAGTATCTTTTGGACCAGTTATAGTAATAAATGGTAATCCAACAATACGTAGTGGTTCTGGTGGATGGGGAATTCAACCAAGAACTGCAATTGGACAAAGAAAAGATGGAACAATATTAATGCTTGTAATAGATGGTAGACAAGCAGGAAGTTTGGGAGCAACACTAAAAAATGTACAAGATATTTTTTTACAATATGATGCATATAACGCATTTAATTTAGAT
The DNA here is from genome assembly GCA_944383035.1 of uncultured Clostridia bacterium. Lineage (GTDB taxonomy): Bacteria > Bacillota > Clostridia > TANB77 > CAG-465 > CAG-465. The sequence goes on along the minus strand of CALWOE010000006.1, from coordinate 22,781 downwards.
GGTGGCGCATCATCTACAATGGTCTTTGATGGTAAAGTTATAAATAGTCCAAGTGATATAATGGGAGAAAGATACGTACCAAATGCCTTTATTATTACAAAACCTGTAGCAACCACACAAAATACTGAAAGTACTCAAACTACAGAAACTACAGATAATACAAATAATTAATGTTATAGGAGGATAAGATGAAAAAATTTTTATTATACTTTATAATATTTGCTGCAATTGGTACAGTACTTACAGTTACTGGACTTACATTAGTTGAAAATTTTGTATATTCACTTAACCAATCAAGTACAACAACACCACTTGCAAGTGAAAGTGAATCTCAAAGTCAAGTAAAAAAAGCTTCTACTATAACATTAGAAGAAAATATATCTAATTTAGAGTTTTCTTATGATAATGAATATTATACATATTTAAAAGATTCAAAAATCTATATTAATAATATAGAAGATGGTAAAAATGTAGATATAATAGAAGAAGAACTACCAATTTGTTACTGTAAATTGCTTTATGACAAAAATTTAATAATTTATTTTACACAAAATGACAATGGGAGAACAACAAGTTTACAATTAAAAACATATCAAATAGAAACAAAAAGAAAAAGTGAATATAACAAATTTAATGTATCAAACTTTTCTTGTATAAAAGATATGAATATGTCACCAGTTGTAAACATATTATATATTAATGTGGAAACAAAATCTGGAACATACACTAACAATATAATATATAGAATAGATTTATTTAATAGTATGTCACGTGTTAAATCAGGTATAATAATTAACGAAATGATAATGTTACAACATAAAGATAGGATATATTATGAAGATGAAGATTCAAATATATATAGAGGTAATTCAAGAATAAGAATATTTGATGAAGATGTAGTATTAATTGGAATCGATTATGATGATAATTTATACTTTATATCTAAAGAAGAAAAAAATGTAGTGTATAAAGTAAAAAATGATAAAATAGTAGATACAATAGAGCTTAGTGATACTAATTTAGTAAAAACATATACAAATAATGTTGGAGTTTATATAGTTTATCCAAATTATGTTATAAATGTGGCGTCAGAAGAGCCATATAAAAGATTAGGTAAATTATCAAATTATGTGGAATTTTTATCAATAAGAGATAATATGATGTATCTAAAAACAAAAAATAACCAAATAATAAAAACAGAAATAATAGAAAGTTATTAAGTAAGATTAGGGGGATATTATGGAAATTATACAGTCTATAATACTTGGTATTGTACAAGGAATAGGAGAATTTTTACCAATATCAAGTTCAGCACATTTAATTCTTGTACCATATTTATTTGGATTTGAAGAAAAGGGGTTGGCTTTTGATGTAGCACTTCATTTTGGTACTTTAATAGCAGTATTAGTTGTATATTTAAAAGATTGGTTAAATTTAGCAAAAGGTGTATATAATAAAGCTGTTCATAAGAAAAATTCTTTTGAAAATAAAATGTTTTGGTATTTAGTACTTGCAACAATACCTGGAGCTTTAATTGGTAAGTTATTTGAGGAGCCAATAGAAAATATATTTAGAACAAAATATTATATAATAGCAATTGCACTTGGTGTAATGGGAGTTTTAATCTATATTGGGGATAAATGGGCAGAAAAAAAATATAAAGGAAAAGAAACTGAATATAAAGATTTATCTTTAAAGCAAACATTTATTATTGGTCTTTCACAGGCACTTGCCGTAATACCTGGATTCTCACGTTCTGGAACAACAATTCTTACAGCTAGACTTATGGGAGTATCAAGAGAAGGTGCAGCAAAATTTACATTTATGTTGTCTGTTCCAATAATATTTGGAGCAACTTTACTTAAATTACCAGAACTTATAACAGGATTTAATTTATCACTTGTTATTGGAATTGTTACATCTGCAATTGTTGGTATATTAAGTATTAAATTCTTACTTAAATTTGTAAAGAAAAATGATTTTGCTGTCTTTGCATACTATAGAGTAATAATTGCATTAATTGTTTTAGCAAAAGTATTTATATTTAAATAAAAAAATAAAAAGAAAAGAGAAAAAACACTTTTCTTTTTTTTTATTTTATATTATAATAATTTCGAGGGTGATAGAATGTTAAGTTATACAGAATTAATTAAAAATATAAATATACTAATAGCAGATGATGATGAAGATTATCTATCAATGACTTATGCTTTTTTAACACAAATAGGATATAATGTAGATATGGTATCCGATGGTAAAGAAGCATTAGAAAAATTAAATAGTAAAGAATATCAGATATTATTACTAGATTATTTTATGCCAGAAATGAATGGTGAAGAAGTAATAAAAGAAATTAGAAAAACTAATAAAGAGTTAATTATAATTTTGCAAACAGGTTTTTCAGGTCAAAAGCCTCCAATAGAAACAATGCAAAAGTTAAATATACAAAATTATCATGACAAGACTGAAGGTATAGATAGATTAAACTTAGAACTTATATCTGCAGTAAAAATATTTAATCAACAAAATGAAATCGAACTTTCAAATTTCAAAACAAATGTTCTTGGTAGCTTAATGTCAGGTGTTGCAAAGCAGATAAAGGCATCACTTTTATCAATTAGCGCTGGAATTGAGTTTTCAAATATGATAGCAAGAAGTAGTAGTTTAGAAAATCAAGAAGCTTTAAATAAGCTATATTTATCAAATAAAGAAACTTTAGAAAAATTAGATAAGGTATTAACAGCAGTTATAGGTCAATCATCAGAAAAAGCAGAGAATATTTTGTCAGATAAAGATATTATGGATATTATAGAACTTGTTTTAACAAATCAAGCGAAAGAACATAATGTAAATTTAAAAACAAAAATAGCATTAAAAGCAAATAGTTATATTAATGGTCATATTAATGATACAATTTTTACACTATGTGAATACGCAAAAGAACTTATACAATTACATGATATAAATACAAATTTAGAAATAGTATTAACTGAAGATGAAAATAATTGGTATTTTAAGGTTAAAAGTGAATATGTAAATAAAATGTCAATATCACAAATTTATTTGATAAAAAAAGTTGCTTTATCACTTGAAAATGTTAAGTTTTATCAAAATGATAATGAAGCAGTATTTGAAATAAAAAAAGTAATTGTATAATATAGTTGATTTTATATTTAAGATATAGTAAAATAAATATAGAAACAATTATGTTTCTAAGGTTTTGGTTTTATTATTATTTTAAAGGGATATGGTTTTTAAAAAGCCATATCCTCTTTTAAAATAAGTTATATAGATTACTGATATGTATTTTAGTTTGTATATTATTTAAAGTAAGCAATGGTTACACCATAACTTCCTTCAAAATAATTGCCAAGTCTAAAACTTTTAATTCTTTTATCCTTTTTTAATAATTCATGAACACCATGCCTTAAAACACCACCATGTTTACCATGAACAATTCTTACTACTTTTATATCATTTATATATGCAAGATCTAAAAAGTTTTCTAGATTAAACATTGCTTCATCTAATGTTTGATGTCTTAACATTATTTCGTTACTAAAATCTTTAGTATAATTATATAATAATGAAAAATTCTCATTACTTGTTTTATTTTTTATATATCTAGAATTTGTATTTTCTAATTCTTCTTTTGAAGATAAAATTAAATTATCTTTTGATGTAGATACTTTTTTCTTATTTATTTCTATAATATATATTTCATCAGTATTTTTTTGAATAATTTTTTTTATTATTCCAATACTATCTGTATCTTTAAGTTTTACATAGTCCCGTATATTAAACATGTTAAAAAAATCTCCTTTTTATCATTATATCACATTATTTTTAAAATCACTAGTAATTTACATAAAAATATGATATAATATTTATATATGGATAATAAGTACTCTAAAATTTTAGATTAACATTTTCATATCATAGTTTATATGTGAGGAGTTTTGATATATGAGTTGTGATATTTTTTTGTTTATTAATCCCCAAAAAAATTTAATTTTTTTAAATTATATTTATATATTTTTGGCATTTTGTGTTTTGGATATGTAGAGATTGATCTAAAATTTGTACTTTTATTATAAAAAATATATGAGAGGGTTGTTATTATGAAAAAGCTTTTTCTGTTTATACTGTTTGTGCTGGTTTTAATTGATTTTTTGTTTTTTCATTTAAGATTTTCAACTTTATTTTTACCCGGGATATTTGCTTTATACTTATCAACATTTGTTTTTAAATTTTTTTGGGATGTGTTTTTTAAAAATTGAGTGAAGTTTTTTCACTCAGTTTTTTTATAAATAGTGTATTTTTAATTACAAAAAAGAAATAAACACAAACATTGTGTTTACTTCAATTCTTATTTTTTTCTCATAATATAATACAAATTAACCCACCAGAACCTTCATTTATTATTTTTTGTAATGTTTCTTGTAGTTTCATTTGAGCTTCATCAGGCATTCTGTATAGTTTGTTGTGAAGTCCTTCATTTACAAGTTCATGTAACGATTTACCAAATATATTAGATTCCCATATTTTTTTAGGATCATTCTCAAATTCAGATAGTAAATATTTAACTAAATCTTCAGATTGCTTTTCTGATCCAACAATTGGTGATACTTCAGTTTCAATATCAGCTCTTATCATATGAATACTTGGTGCACTTGCTTTTAATTTAACACCATATTTATTGCCTTGTTTAACAATTTCAGGTTCTTCTAAAGTTAGCTCATCTATTTGTGGAGTAACAATACCATAACCTTTAACTTTAACTTCTTCTAAGGCCATTGCTATTTTGTCATATTCTTGTTTTGTTTTTGAAAATTCTTTTAATAGCTCAAAAATATCTCCATCTGATGTGATATTAAAATTGGATAGTTCGCTTAATATTTTGTAGAACATAGATGATGCAATATTCATTTTTATTTTTATACTGCCATCTTCCATTTTAGCATTATCTACATATATTTTATCAAAAATATCAGTTTCATTTGATATTTTTTCTATTAATTCGTTTATTTGCCTTAGTGAGTAATCATCTATGAAATTATTTTTAATAAGTTTGATGATATCTTGTTTTAGCCAATGGTCTATATCTAATATACTAAACCATTCAGGTAGTTTAAATCCAATTTCTGTTATTGGAAATTCTTCTAGAACTCTTTCAAATACATTTTGAATATCTTTTTCACCTAAATTTTTAATATCAAGTGGTAGTACTGATGTATTATATTTTTCACTCAGTTCATGAGCAAGTTCGATTGTTTCTTCATTTTCTGGATGTGTAGAATTAAGTATTACAACAAATGGTTTGTCTAGCTCCTTTAATTCATCTATTACTCGTTCTTCAGCTGTAACATAGTCTTGTCTTGGTATGTCGGTAATAGTTCCATCTGTTGTTACTACAAGACCAATTGTTGAGTGATCACAAATAACTTTTTTTGTACCAATTTCTGCAGCTTTTGAAAATGGTATATCTTCATCTGACCATGGAGTTTTTACCATTCTTGGCATACCATTTTCTAAATGACCAACTGCACCATTTACAAGATATCCAACACAATCTACTAGTCTAGTTTTAAAATGTACATTATTATCTAATTTTATATCAACAGATTCATTTGGTACAAATTTTGGTTCAGTAGTCATAATTGTTTTTCCGGCAGCGCTTTGCGGTAATTCGTCTTTAGCTCTATCTTTACTGTATTCATTTTCTATATTTGGAATAACAAACATTTCCATAAAGTTTTTTATAAATGTGGATTTACCACTTCTTACAGGACCAACAACACCAATATATATATCACCATTAGTTCTACTTGATATATCTTTGTAAATATCTGACTTTTTCATTTTATACCTCCAAGTTATATTTCTTAGTATCAATATATTAGAATAATTAATATTTATGCAGAACTTTTCTAAAAAAAATATAAAATTGTAACAAATAAAAAAAATAATAATATAATATGTGATGTTTATTTAATCTTATTTGACATTTTTTTACAAAATATGGTGTTAATTTGTTGACTTTTTTTATAAAAAAAGGTATACTATTAATTGCATTAGGTAAAATATAGATAAGGTATTTTACGATACAAAAAAGGGAGTGTAGAAATTATGAAAAAGACTAAAATTGTTTGTACAATCGGACCAGCTAGTGAAAAACCAGAAGTTTTAGAACAACTTATTAAAGCTGGTATGAATGTAATGAGATTAAACTTTTCTCATGGTGATCATTCAGAGCACTTGGCTAAGGTTGAAACTTTAAGAGCTATCAACAAAAAACTTGGTACAAGTGTTGCATTTATGTTAGATACTAAAGGTCCAGAAATTAGAACTACAGATTTTGAAGATAATGGTAAACATGAATTCAAAAAAGGTAACAAATTAGTGTTAACAACAAAAGAAGGATTCTTAGGAAATGATGAAAAATTAGGAATAACTTATAAAGAGTTACCTTCTGATGTTGAAGTTGGTGGTCACATTCTTATCGATGATGGTCAATTAGATCTATTAATAGATAAAATTGAAGGTAATGAAATTGAATGTACATTATTAAATTCTGGAGTAATAAAAGGTAGACGTGGAGTAAATGTTCCTGGAGCAAAATTGAATTTAAAAGCAATGACTGAAAAAGATAAAGAAGATTTGAAATTTGCAGTAGAAAATGATTTTGATTTTGTTGCAGCATCATTTATTAGAAAAGCACAAGATGTTATAGATATGAGAGAATATTTAAATTCTTGTGGAGAAAATCGTATAAAAATAATATCTAAAATAGAAAATCAAGAAGGTTTAGATAATTTTGATGAAATATTAAAAGTTACAGATGGTATAATGGTTGCTCGTGGAGATTTAGGAGTAGAAATACCAGAAGAAAAAGTACCAACATATCAAAAAATGATGATAAAAAAATGTGTTGCTGCTGGAAAACCAGTTATAACTGCAACTCAAATGTTAGAATCTATGCAACATAATCCAAGACCAACTAGAGCTGAAGTTTCTGACGTTGCAAATGCTGTATATGATGGTACAGATGCTGTTATGTTGTCTGGTGAATCAGCACAAGGTGATTATCCAGTAGAAGCTGTAACAGTTATGGCCAAAGTTGTAAAAGAAGCAGAAGAACATATTAATTATTGGAAAAGATTTAAAAAGAGAAATTTTGAAAAATTAAATACTGTTGGAACAGAAGATATATTAACTGATGAAAACGAATTTAAAAAACAAGCTAATTTTGCAGTATGCTGTTCAGCAATGTTTGCAAATGCTGACGCTATAATAGCTGTATCTGAACATGCTATAACTCCTGCAATGCTTGCAAGTTTTAAACCTGAATGTCCAATTTTTGTTATAACTGCTAATGAACATACATATAGACAAATGTCAGTGGAAAATGGTGTTTATGCTGTATATATTGAAAATGAACATAACTTTGATGAAATATTACATAAAGGAATTGAAGTTTTAAAACAAAAAGGTTTATTATTTGAAAATGATACTGTTGTATTAAGTGGTGGTTTCCCATCAATAGTTGAGTCAAAAAACTATTTATCAAATCAAGCAACAGGTACAATAATTAAAATATAAATATAAATGACTTTATATAAATATTTGGAATGTAGATAAAAATGTCTACATTCTTTTTTAGTACTAAAATACTTTTATTATTAGTTTATAAGTAAAAGACAAATAATATTACTTGAAAAAGTAAAATATTTTGATATAATATAAATGTATTATAAAAAAATAGCTATTAAATATGTAGGTTAGTGTTTATGAGAGCTTAAATTACTTAATTTGAAAAGTAATTATATTATTTTAGTTATTTATATTAAAATTTATTATAAAAAGGAGATGAATTGTTTTAGCATTTTAACTAAATTATAATTTAAGATAAAAATTATTTTTCAGATAATAGTTTAATTTTATTACTCTCATTTGATATTTTTATTTTTAATATTGCATTTTTTATAACTTTTAATTTATAAATTAGTAATATTATTTATTAATAATTTTAACAAGGAGGATTTTTATGGAAATTCAAGCTTTTATTGTAAAATCTAAAAGGTTAAAACGTGTATGTCGTCCAATTGGTAAGTTACGAACTATTAATGATATAAATAGCACCTATGTTGATAAAAAAGATTGTGTAGAACCATGTATAAAACCAGTAGATAATGAAGAGTTTGATATGAATTCTGGACTTTTTGAAAAGCTCCTTCAAACAAAACCTTTTAACTGGGAGTAATAGTTTGGTTATAAAACGTAGAGAAAAACTATGGGTTAAGTAATATATACTCATAGTTATTTTTTTGCTTTATTAAATTATTACATTTAACATATTATTGATTATTTAAATAAAACTATTCTATGTATTTTTAAATTATATTGAAATCATATATATTTTGGTATATAATTATCTTTGAAAGGATTGATGATATGAGAGAAGATAAAAAAATTCTTTTTATGGGAACACCAGATTTTGCTGCAAATTCATTAAAATGTTTAGTAGAATCTGGATATAACGTAATAGGTGTATTTACAAATAAAGATAAACCTTATGGTAGAGGTATGAAACTAAAATATTCTGAAGTAAAAGAATATGCTATATCAAAAAATATACCTGTTTTTCAGCCAGCTAAATTAAGAAATAACGAAGAAGTAATGGAAATTATAAAAAAATTAAATCCGGATTTAATAGCTGTTGTTGCATATGGGAAAATATTACCTAGTGAAATTATAAATTATCCAAAATATGGGTGTGTTAATGTACACGGTTCATTACTTCCTAAATATAGAGGAGCTGCACCTATTCAATATGCAATTATAAATGGTGAAAAGACAACTGGTGTTACAACTATGTATATGGATGAGGGAATGGATACAGGTGATATGCTTTTGAAAAGTGAAATTCCAATACAAGATAATGATAATTATGAAACGTTACATGATAAATTAAAAGTAATTGGAGGAAATCTTTTAGTTGAAACTTTAGATAAAATATTTAATGGTAGTATAAAAAGAGAAAAACAAAATGATGATGATGCCACATATACTAAATTAATAACTAAAGATATGACTAAAATTGATTTTAATAAAACTGCTAAAGAAATTTATGATTTTGTTAGAGGACTTAATCCTTTTCCTTGTACATATATACAATCAGACGATAAAAGATACAAAATTTATGAGGTAGAAGTAGTAGATGAAAATAATATGATAACAAATAATGATAATTATAATTTTAAATGTGGTGAAGTATGTTTTGTATCTAAAAAGAAATTATACATTAAATGTTTAGATACTGCTATTAGCATAAAAACTATTCAGCCAACTAATTCAAAAAGAATGGATATATCGGCTTTTCTTGCTGGTAATAGTATAAGTGTAGGTACTGTATTTAAATAATTGTCACATTTTGTAATATTATGTATTAACCGGTCTTTTTTTGTAAAATACTTTAAAAGTTCTTGATTTTTTTATATAGATTATATATAATCTTAAATGTAGAACACAAGTATAATTTGTGTAACAAAAGATAAATTTCTAGGAGGTATAATAAATGGATATATTAAAAATTTCAGCAAAATCTAGTCCAAATTCTGTTGCTGGAGCTATAGCAGGACTTGTTAAAGAAAATGGAAGGGCAGAAATGCAAGCAATAGGAGCAGGAGCAATAAATCAAGCAGTAAAAGCAGTAGCAATTGCAAGAGGTTTTGTTGCACCAACTGGTGTTGAACTAGTGTGTTCACCAGCATTTACAGAAGTTAAAATTGATGATGAGGATAAAACAGGTATTAAGTTTGTCGTTGAACCCAAATTATAAAATTTATATAAAACTAACTCAAAAAGAAAAAATGCTATCTTTTTGAGTTTTTTTATGGTATAATTAATTTGAATTTTATCTATAATACTAAAAGAAAGGTGAGTTTATTGAAGCCAAAAATTATAGACGAAAAAAGATATAAAAAAATATCTAGAAAAGATATTAAAAATAAAAATTATACTAAAAAAAATTCAAAAAATTATTCAAAAAAGTATAAAAAAAGTAAGAACAGTAAATTAAATAAAATTAGTAATGTAAATAAAACATACAAAAATTCAAATTTAAATAATAAAAATATATCTAAAGAAAAAGTAAAAAAACAAATTTATATACCTAAAACCTTTAAAATCTTTGTTGTTGTTCTAGTTATAGGTTTAATTGGATATATATCAAAGATAGTAATTAATTTTGATTCTTCTACTCTAAAAAATGTTTTCTCAAATAATGATATAAAAAATGTTGATTATGAAAAAAATTACTCTTTTAAAATAGGAATTTCAAAACTTGATACTACAGATAAATATAAGACAAATAATATTGTTTTAAATGAATTATACAAACTATCTAGCATTAAAATGTTAGATGTAAAAACTGATTATTCAATTGAATATATTGCTTTGGAGAGTGTTGAAAAAGTATCTGATACAGTATATCTTGCAAACTTAAATAAGTTATATGATATAACAGCAAATGATATAAAAAATGAAATAAATAAAATAGTTGAAAGTGGGAATACAAATATATATTATGATTTTGCTTTTAATATAAACGATGTTGAACAAATAGATGATACTAAGATCAAATTTACTTTGAAAAACAAAAATTCATATTTTGTTTATACACTTGTTTTTCCAATTAATAAAGATGTTAAAAATTTAACCTTTAAAATATCAGATAGTTCATCTTCAAGTATCAATTTTATAAGAAATAATGATTTAGATAATATCTCATCCATTAATTTTAAAAGTTATGAGAGTACAGATGACATGGTAACTGATTTTAGAAATGATAAAATAGATATGTTTTTTGCATCTTCTGATAGTATAATGACTTTAATAGGTAAACATGATTATAACGTCAAAAAGTACCGAGATGGTCAATGTTTGTTTTTGTTTGGAAATAAAAACTCAAATAAATATAGTATAAAAGAAGTAAGACAAGCGATAACTTTTTCTTTAAATAGAGATGAAATTATAAATGAAGTATCTAATAGTACATTTTATGATAAAATAGATATACCATATATTTATTCTGATATAAAGTATAGATATGATGTTTATGGAGCAGATAATGTGCTTTTATCAAACGGATGGACAAAAACAAGTGGAATATATGGTAAAAATGTAAATGGAAGTTATGTATCACTTACATTAAAACTTTTAGTAAATGTAAATGATACGAATAAAGTAAAAGTGGCAGAAAAAATAAAAGAACAAGTCGAGAAAAATGGTATAAGAATAAATATTGAAAAGTTAACGTTAGAACAAATTTCTGAAAAGATAGCTCAAAATGATTTTGATCTGGTGTTAGCTGATGTATATATTAATAATTATCCAGATATAAGTTTTTTAAATCAATATGTAAATATTAATGATACAGTAAATAAAAAAATAATACAACTTGAAAATAGTACACCTGAGAATATAGAAAAAAATATACTTGACCTTCAAAATACAATTTATGAAGAGGTTTGTGTTATTGGAATAATGGCAAGAAATACAAATATTGTATATCAAAAAGATATTCAAGGTATAGAAGATACAAATTATATGAAAATATTTAATGATTTTAGTAGCATAGTTAAAGTAAAAGAAGAATAAAGGGGGATTTATGGATTTTAGTAAAGTTGAATTAGAGTTATTACAAAAAGCAAAAATGTATAAAAAGAAGATTGTTTTACCTGAATCTACTGATAAAAGAGTTTTAAATGCTGTAAGTTACATTACAAATAATGATATATGTGATATTATATTAATAGGGAAAAAAGAAGATATTGTAAAAAAAATAAAAGAATATAGTGTAGACTTGGATATTAATAAAATAAAAATAGTAGATAATCTGGCTGATAACAAAAGGCAAGAATATATAAATACTTTATATGAATTGAGAAAAAACAAAAATGTAGATTATGAAACTGCAAAAAGACTTTTAGAAGATGAAACATACTATGCTGCTATGATGGTATATAAACATGATGCTGATGGAATGGTTAGTGGTGCTATACACTCAACTGCAGATACATTAAGACCAGCTTTACAAATAGTAAAAACAAAGGAAAATATAAAATCTGTATCATCATTTTTCTTGATGAATACTAAAAAGAAGCAATATGGTCAAGATGGTACATTTATATTTGCAGATTGTGGACTTATTCCTAATCCAACAAGTGAACAATTAAAAGATATTGCTATTTCGTCTGCAAATTCTTTTAAATTACTTTTAAATAAAGAACCTAAAGTAGCATTTTTATCATATTCTACATATGGTAGTGCAAAAGGAGAAGAAATTGATAAAATAAAAAATGCGATTAAACTTTTAGAGGAAGAAAATGTAGATTTTGATTTTGATGGAGAGCTTCAATTAGATGCAGCATTAGAAAAAGATGTAGCGGCTCTTAAAGCTCCATCTTCAAAAATTGCTGGACAAGCTAATATTTTGATTTTTCCAAATTTAGATGCTGGAAATATTGGATATAAGTTAGTTCAAAGATTTTCTGATGCAGTGGCTTTGGGCCCAATAACTCAAGGATTAAAATATCCTGTAAATGACTTGTCTCGAGGATGTAAAACACAAGATATTATAGGAGTTATTGCTATAACATGTATACAAGCTTTCAATAATTAAAAGTTAATAAAAGTATTTTACTATGTACTTTACTTTTATATATATAATATTAATAAACATATAAGAAGGGGGATAATAGTTTATGAAAATTTTAGTAATTAATTGTGGTAGTTCTACAATAAAGTTCCAGTTAATAGATATGGAAGAAAAAAAAGTTATGGCTAAAGGAAGATGTGATATGTTAGGATATGAAGAGTCTAATATATTATACAAAAACTTGATTACCGGTAAAAATGTAGAATATGAAGTTTTAATGCCAACACATAAAGAAGGAATGGAAGTATTATTAGATACACTTATGAATAAAGAATATGGTGTAATAAAAGATTTAAATGAAATTGGTGCTGTTGGTCATAGAGTTGTGCATGGTGGAGAAAGTTTTTCAAAAGCAGAACTTGTTACAGATGAAGTATTTGATGAAATAAATAATTTAGCATCTTTAGCACCTTTACATAATCCTGGTGCTTTAATGGGTATTCAAGCTATAAAAGATGTTGCAAAAGACTTAAAAAATGTTGTAGTATTTGATACAGCCTTTCATCAAACTATACCTGATTTTAATTATTTATATGCAATTGATAGGAAATATTATGAAAAATATAAAATTAGAAGATATGGTTTCCATGGTACATCATATATGTACATTTTAGAAAGACTATCTAAAGTTTTAAATAAAGATAAAAAAGACATTAATGCAATTATATGTCATATAGGTGGTGGTGCAAGTGTTTGTGCAATAAAAGATGGTAAATCATATGATACTTCAATGGGATTTACACCACTAGAAGGACTTTTAATGGAAACTAGATGTGGTGATATTGATCCTGCTGTTGTTACCAAAATAATGAAAGAAGAAAATTTAACTCCTGATGAAATGGATACATTAATGAATAAAAAATCTGGCAGACTTGGTTTTGCGGGAATAGGCGACTTCAGACAATTAAAAGAAGCAGCCTTAAAAGGAAACGAAATAGCTAAACTTACAAGGAAAATGCAAGCAAATAGAACAAAAAAATATATTGGAGCATATATGGCTGAATTAAATAGAGTAGATGCAATAGTATTTACTGCAGGGGTATGTGAAAATAATCCAGATGAAGTGGAAATGATAATATCTGATATGGATAACTTAGGTATTGAGTTAGATAAATCAAAAAATATAAAAGTAGAAGATGACGAACTTCTAATATCAAAGGATACTTCTAAGGTAAAGTTATATGTTATCCCAACAAATGAAGAATTAGAAATAGCAAAACAAACTGAGGATGTGGTAAGATGCTAAAATCAATACAAGATGCTTTAGTAAAGTATGGTAAAGATTTATATATAATGTATAATAGTGAAAATAGTGATAAATTCTTTGTAAAATATATATCAAGCCATCTTTCAACATCTAGTATATGTATTATAGCAAAAAATAAAGTTTATGTACTTGTTCATGAACTTGATAGTAAAAATGTATCAAAATTAAAATATAATTCTAGAAAAATTGAAATATATGTATATAATAATAGTAGATCTTTAGATGCATATATAGAAGATATTATAGCAAATCTTAAGTTTCCAAAAAATATATGTTTTAATTATTCAACTATGTCAGATTCAAATGTTGATATATTAACATATGGACAGTATAATTATTTAACTAAGCTTGTTAAACGTCCATATAAAAAATATAATAAAAAGGTTAAAATTACATCTGCAGAAAAAGTAATATATGAGGTAGCTTCTCAAAAAACAAATTTACAAATTAAAAGATTAAAATATTTAGCTTCTCTTACAGATGAAATTTTGAAAAAAACTTTTTCAAAAATAAGAATAAATGATACAGAAATAGATATAAAAAATAAAACTTTAAAAATAACAGATGAGATTATGCAAAAAGAAAAGTTGTGTAATAAAGATATTATAAGTTTTGATGTTGCTTGGGAAAATGCACCTATAGTTTTAACTGGAATAAATTTAAAAAAAGGTGGGCATTCACTTGCAAGTTCCAAAAAATTAGGACTTAATGAAACAATTTATTTTGATTTTGGTTTAAAAGTTACATTTTCAGATAATGAAACGTTATATACAGATATTCAACGAATGCGGTATTCAAAGAAAGAAAAAGATGAAGTTCCATCTCAAGTAATGGATGTATTTAATACTTTAAAGAATTCAATTGAAGAAGGAATGGAAAAAATGAAACCTGGTATAAAAGCATATAAAATTGATAACATTGTAAGAGGTAAAATACTTGGAAAGAAATATCCAGACTATAACCATGCGACTGGTCATCCTGTTGGTCTTAATGTGCATGATATAGGAGCAATAATATCAATTAGAAATTCAAAAAGATCAAATTTAGATTTAGTTGAAAATGGAATATATACTTTAGAACCAAGAATTGCAATAGAAAATGGTGGATCTATTGAAGAAATGATACAAGTTACAAAATATGGTGGAGTAAGTTTATGTAATGTACAAGATAAATTATATATCGTAAACCAAAAATAAAGAATGTATTAAAAATTAATATTAACATAAAATAATAAAGGAGGAAATATATGAATTTAAAGTATGAGAAAAAAGATATATATAGTAATTTAACAGATGATGAATTACAAAATGCAGATAAATTAGCTGATGAGTATATAGAATTTGTAGATAAATCTAAAACAGAATATTTATGTATAGAAAATGCAATAGAAATATTAAAGAAAAATGGATTTAAAAATATAGAAGAAGTAAATAAGCTACAAAAGTCTATGAAAGTATATTTTGTAAATAAAGAAAAATCGTTATATGCTGCTGTAATTGGAAAAGATAAATTAGTAAATGGTGTAAACATGGTAGGAGCTCATGTTGATTGTCCAAGACTTGATTTAAAACCAATGCCACTTTATGAAAAGAACAATGCAGCTTTACTTAAAACACAATTTTATGGTGGGATAAAAAAATATCAATGGATGTCTATACCACTTGCAATGTATGGAGTTATTTATGATAAAGATGGTAATAAAATAAATATTAGAGTAGGAGATACTTCTGATACATTATGCTTTACAATAGCAGATTTATTACCTCATTTATCTTATGACCAAATGAAACTTAAAGCAAATGATTTTATTGATCCAGAAAAAATGAGCATTTTAATTGGAAGTAACAAAGATATTGAAGAAAAAGATTCAAAAAATAAAACTGTAAAAAATAATATTCTTAAAATATTAAATAAAAAATATAATATAACTGAAATAGATTTTGCAAGAAGTGAAATATCTTTTGTACCAGCTTTTAGTGCAAAATATGTTGGATTTGATAAAAGTATGATTGGTGCTTATGGTCAAGATGATAGAGTTTGTGCATATACAACATTAAAAGCAATAACTGAAATTGATTCAAAAAAATTAAACAAAACATCTATTGCTTTACTTGTAGATAAAGAAGAAATTGGAAGTTTTGGCAATACTTCAATGAGTTCACTTACATTTGATATGTTTATGAATAAGCTTTTAAAACTTACTGGTGAAGATGCAGATTTATTAGAAGTATATTATAATTCTAAAATGTTGTCAGCTGATGTATCTACTTGCGTTGATCCAGTTCATGATGAAGTATCAGATATTCAAAATGGAAATATGCTTGGATGTGGTATTGCTCTTGAAAAATATACTGGTAGTGGTGGAAAATATAATGCAAGTGATGCAAATGCAAAATATGTATCTGAAGTAATGCAAATATTTGAGAAAAATAATGTATTTTTTCAACTTGGAACTTTAGGAAAGATTGGAAAAGGTGGTGGAGGCACAATTGCATATATATTAGCACAAAAAGGTGTTGATGTTATAGATTGTGGTACACCGGTTCTTGCAATGCATTCGCCATTTGAAGTAACTTCAAAGTATGATGTGTATATGACATATAGAGCATATAAAGTATTTTTTGAAAATTAATTTTAAATAGTATTTAAGCCGAGATTTTACTCGGTTTTTTTATTTATTTTTTTATATTTTATAAAAAATAATCGAAAACAGTTGAAAAAAGTTTATAATAAATATATAATTATCTTAGGTTGTAAATGAAAGTATACATAATTTTTCGGAATGGAGGAAATCATGAAACAACTTACACACACACACAAACAGAGAGAACTGTATAAACTATTGATTGGAAAAAAATGTAAACCAATACTAGTAACTGAACTAGTATTGGTTTTTGACGTCTAAAAATATGTATAAGTATTATTGTAAAATTACATAATAATATAGAATCTCAAAATGGAAAATATTCCATTTTAATATTTTGTGTGTACGATATAAAATATTAAGAGAGGTAATGTATATATGAAAAATATAAATATAAGAGGTTTAAATAAAAAAGCAAAAGAAAAAAAAGGAGTAAGTTTAATAGTACTAGTAATAACAATAATAATAGTGATAATACTAGCAGGAATAACAATAATATCATTAAGCCAAAATGCACCAATAGGAAAAGCAAAAGAGGCAACATTTAAAAACGAGGTAACGGGGTTAAAATCAGAGCTAGAAGCATATATAGCCCAACAAGAAATAGACACAAACGGAAAATTTAAAAGAGATGAATTTAATGCCTCAGGAGAAGAACTAGAAAAAATAATGCCAAGTATAGAAAACAGTGATTACTTGCAAAAAGTAGAAATAGTAAATGGAAAGTTAGTATATATAGGAAATGAAAAAGAAGAAGAAAACTGGGCAAAAGAAATAGAAGTATCCAAAAAAGAAGAAATGGTAGCATTAAAAGAGATAGAAGTAGGATATGAAGATGTAGTAGGAAAAATAGAAATAGCAGAAGTAAAAGAAGGGGAAAAAGTAGAATATTTTGAGGTAAGTATAAGAGAAGAAAATAAAGAAGAAAAAGAGACAAAGAGAATAACAACAAGTGAAAAAAGTGCAAATTTTTCATTTGAGGGATTAAAAGAAGGAACAGTATATTATTTAGAAGGAAAAGTAGTATTAGAAAGTAAAGAAGAATATGAAGTAAATAAAAAAGAAATAAAGACAAAAGAAAAAGAAGAAGTAGAAGTAGCAGAAAATGAAAGACCAGAAGTAGTAAGTACAAAAGGAAATAAAAGTGGAGAATGGATAAGAGGAGAAGAAGTATTAAAGATAGAAAATACAGGAAATACAAGTAAAATAGAGTATAAAATAGATGACGGAGAATATGAAGAGATAAATAGAGGAAGTAGTATAAGTGTAACAAAAGAAGGAGAAACAAGAATAACAGCAAAAATAGGAGAAAAAGTAAGTGAGACATATTATGTAAGAATAGATAATACAGAGCCAGAAGAATATGAACCAAAGATAGAAAAAATGCAAGAAAAAATAAAAGTAGAAGTAAATACAGAAGATAAACTAAGTGGAATAGAAAGTTATAGATATTATATAGAAGGAGTAGAAGATACAGGAAAGATAAAAGAAAATAGTTATGAATTTGGAAATTTAGAAGCAGGAAAAGAATATAAAATAATAATAGAAGTAGAAGATAAAGCGGGAAATGTAAATAAAAAAGAAATATTAGTAAATACAGAAGGAGAAACATACCAGATAAATATAAATGTGGATAAAACAAATTTGACAAATGAAAATGTAAAAGTAAGTATAGAATATGTAGGAGAAGGAAAGAAAGAATACAGAATAGAAACAGCAGGAACAGGAAGTGGATGGAAAGAATATGAAGGAGAATTTGAAGTAGATAAAAATGCAACAATATATATAAGAATAGAAGGAAAAATAGAAAAAGAATATAAAATAGAAAACATAGATAAATTAAATCCAACAAAAGAAGGACCAAGTGTAAAAGAAAACATAAATAGTTTAGAATTAACATTAAATCAAAAAGATGCCCAAGCAACAAGTGAGTATGCAAGTT
This sequence comes from uncultured Clostridia bacterium, assembly GCA_944383035.1. Lineage (GTDB taxonomy): Bacteria > Bacillota > Clostridia > TANB77 > CAG-465 > CAG-465. The sequence goes on along the minus strand of CALWOE010000006.1, from coordinate 4,207 downwards.
CAGGACTAGATGAAACCAAAACAGAATATGGAATATATCTAAATGGAAGTTGGGTATGGCAAAAGAGTAATATATTTGAGGGATTAGAACAAAACAGAGAATATGAAGTAAGAACAAGAGTAATAGATAAAGTAGGAAATGGATATGTAGAGTCAGAAATAGTAAAAACAAGAACAAAAGGAATACCAGGAGGAAGTGAAAACATAAAAATAAGTCCAAACCCAACAACAAACACAAATAAAGATGTAACAGTAAGTATAACATATAAATTAATAGAAAATACAAAAGGACAGTATAGAGTGATAGGAAATGATGGGAATGTAATAACAAATTGGACAGAATATAAAAATGCATTTAGTGTAACAAAAAATGGAAGAATAGAAGCAAGAATAATAGATGATAAAGGCCAAACAGGAACAGTAGTAACAATGCAAATAGCAAATATAGATAAACTAGCGCCAACAGATGATACACCAAGTGCACTATCAACAGAAAATGAAATAACAGTAACATTAAACCAAAAAGATGCAAGTGTAACAACAGAATATGCAAGTTCAGGACTAGATGAAAGTAAAACAGAGTATGGAATAAGCACAAGAGGAGCATATACATGGCAAAAATCAAATGTATTTAGTAATTTAACACCAGGAGTAACATATAAAATAAAAACAAAGGCAACAGATAAAGTAGGAAACACAAAAGAATCAAAAGAATTAGAAGTAATAACAACAAGTCTACCAGGAGGAGAAGAAAATATCAAAATAAGCCAAAGTCCAGAAGAATACACAAATAAAACAGTAGAAATACAAATAAGTTATGTATTAATGGATGGAACAAAAGGACAGTATAGAGTAGTAGGAAACGATGGAAGCGTAATAAAAGACTGGACAGATTACACAGGTAAGTTTACAGTAGATAAAAATTGTGTAATAGAAGGAAGAATAGTAAACAGTAGTAATCAAGCAGGTGAAGTAGTAAGAAAAGAAATAACAAATATAGATAAATTAGCACCAAACAATACAGCACCAACAGGAGAAGTAACATCAAATAGTATAACAGTAAAAATAGCACAAGATGATGCAGCAGCAACAACAGAATATGGAAAAAGTGGAATAGATGAAGCAACAATAGAATATGGAATAAATAAAAATGGAACATGGGTATGGCAAAAGACAAGTGAGTTAACAGGACTAACACAAAACACAACATATCAAGTAAAAACAAGAGCAAAAGATAAAGCAGGAAATGGATATGTAGAATCAAATATAGCAAGTATAAAAACAGGAACAGTACCAGGAGGAAGTAGTAATATAACAATAAAAGCAACACCTACAGCATTAACAAAAGGAAATGTAGAAATAGAAATAACATATAAACAAGCAACAAATACAAAAGGGCAGTATAGAGTAGTAGGAAATAATGGAAGTGTAATAACAAATTGGACAGAATACAAAGGAGTATTTGAAGTAGAAAAAAATGGAAGAGTAGAAGCAAGAATGATAGATACAAGTAATCAGTCAGGAATAGTAAGTACACTAACAGTTACAAATATAGATAAATTAGGACCAACAACAACAGCCCCAACTGCTACAGCAACATCAAATAGTATAAAAGTAACATTAAGACAAGATGATGCAGCAGCAACAACAGAATATGGAAAAAGTGGACTAGATACAAGTAAAACAGAATATGGAATAAATCAGGATGGAACATGGGTATATCAAACAAGTAATGAATTTACATATTTAAAACAAAATACAGAATATGAAGTAAGGACAAAAGCAACAGATAAAGTAGGGAATGTATCAGAATCAGAAATAGTAAGAATAAGAACAACAGGTGTACCAGGAGGAAGTAGTAATATAACAATAAATGCGACACCAACAACAAACACAAATGGAAATGTAGAAGTAAGTATAACATATAAACTAGATAATACAACAAGAGGGCAATATAGGATAGTAACAAGTGAAGGAAGTGTAGAAAAAGATTGGACAGATTATACAGGAAATGTGGTATTAGAAAAAAATAGAAAAGTAGAAGCAAGAATAGTAAATACATCAGAAGAAGCAGGGGAAGCAGTAACAAAAGAAATAAAAAATATAGATAAATTAGGACCAACAGCAACAGCCCCAAGTACAGAAGTAAAAAAAGCAGGAATAACAGTAACATCAAATCAAGAGGATGCAGAAGAAACAGTAGACTATATAAAAACAGGAATAGAAGAAACAAGTATAGAATATGCAATAAAGGAAAATGGAGTATGGAGTAGTTGGCAAAAATCAAATGTATTTACGAATATAAAAGAAGATGTAACATATGAAGTAAAAACAAGAGCAAAAGATAAAGTAGGAAATGGATATGTAGAATCAGAGACAACAAGAGTAGTATTAATAGGAATACCAGGAGGACCAGACAATATAACAATAACAACAACACCAACAGGATGGACAAATCAAAATGTGAGTGTAAAAATAGAATATAAGACACCAACAGGAATAAAAGGGCAATATAGGATAGTAGGAACAGATGGAAGTGTGACAAAGGACTGGACAGATTACACAGCAGAGTTTACAGTGGATAGGAACTGTAAAATAGAAGCAAGAATGGTAGATGAAGAATTAAGAGAAGGAGAGCATGTAACAAAGGATGTAACAAATATAGATAAGACAGCGCCAACAACGACAGCTCCGACATTAAAAAGTAAAACACAAAATAGTATAACGGTAATCTTAAATCAAAAAGAACAAATAATACAAAATTATGAAGCAAGTGGACTGGATACCACAAAAACAATTTATCTTATAAATATAGACGGAGTATGGAAAACACAAACAACAAATAAATTTGAAGGATTAACAGCAGGAAAAACATATGAAATAAAGACACAAGTAACAGATAAAGCAGGAAACATAACAGTATCAGAATCTTTAAATGTTACGTTAGAAAAACCAGAACCAATATTACAATCGTGGGGGGAAAATTGGCCAACAGATTTTCATAAAAGTCCATATCAATCTAGAATAACAAAAGTAACATTTAAAAATGATATAAATATACCAAGTAGTGCAATAGAATCATGGGATGTATCAGAAGCCAAAAACGGAAGTGTAATAGCATATGTAGAAGATGATAATAATGGTGGATATGTTGTAACAATTGGAGGAGATGGAAATATAATAGCAAATGAAGATTCAAGTTATATGTTTGATAGTTTTACCAATTTAAAAGAAATAGAAAACTTTAATTTATTAGATACATCAAATATAACAGATATGTCAAGAATGTTCTTTGGGTGTTATAATTTAGTTAGCATTAATTTAAGTAATTGTGATACATCAAACGTAACGGATATGGAAGATATGTTTTTTAATTGTAAATCATTAACAAGTATAGAAGATATAGGAAACTGGAATACATCAAATGTAACTAATATGGGGAGTGTGTTTAGTAATTGTTTCGCATTAACAAGTATAAGAGATATAGGAAAGTGGGATATATCAAATGTAACAGATATGTCATATATGTTTAGTAATTGTTTCTTATTAACAAGTATAGGAGATATAGGGAATTGGAATACATCAAATGTAAGAGATATGTCATATATGTTTAGTAATTGTTTCTCATTAACAAGTATAGGAGATATAGGGAATTGGAATACGTCAAATGTAACAAGTATGAGTAATATGTTTAGTGGTTGTAGTAAGTTAACATATATAGGGAATTTAAATAATTGGAACACATCAAAAGTAACAAATATGAAATATATGTTCTATGATTGTTATAATTTAGTTAGCATTAATTTAAGTAATTGGGATACTTCAAATGTAACAAATATGTCATATATGTTTAATGGTTGTGGATCATTAACAAGTATAGGAAATATAGGGAATAGGAATACATCAAATGTAACAAATATGTCATATATGTTTTATAATTGTAATAAGTTAACAAGCTTGGATATAGGAAATTGGAATACATCAAATGTAACAAATATGTCATATATGTTTTATAATTGTAATAAGTTAACAAGCTTGGATATAGGAAATTGGAATACATCAAATGTAACTAATATGGGGAGTGTGTTTAGTAATTGTTTCGCATTAACAAGTATAAGAGATATAGGAAAGTGGGATATATCAAATGTAACAGATATGTCATATATGTTTAGTAATTGTTTCTTATTAACAAGTATAGGAGATATAGG
>CALWOE010000005.1 GCA_944383035.1 uncultured Clostridia bacterium | reverse complement strand
CACTCTTATTATATCAAAAAGGGGGAATTTTTACATCCATAGCTAGAAGCTTTTAGAACCCCCTGTAAAACAGGGGGTTTTCGTTACACAATAAAAAAACAAGAAACTTTTATTTTAGTTTCTTGTTTCAATTAATTTAATTGATTTTTCATCTGATTTATTAACTATATATGCTGGAATATATGATATTAAAAATGCAGTAATAGCAGCTACTGATAAAGATAATATTGCCGGAATCTTTTGTAAAATTGGATATAATTTTAAAACATTATCTGGAAGCGATGTTAGCATTACATAGTTTGTACCAAAAATATTATTTATAATAGCCATTAATCCTACATATAAATATCCAATTACAATTGCTGGTATCATATACTTTTTCTCCACTTTATAATCTAATACAAAAAGAAGGTATAGACTTGTTAATATCATCACATGATGAGAAATTATAAACTGATAAAAAACATACACATCAAATGTATTTTTTAAATCTGTCCATATAATAGCTGGAAGTGGTCCTATAAATGTAAAAAAATATACAATTTTATATAGTTTTTTATTTCCACTAAATAAAATATATATCATAAAAAAGTTAGTTATAAAGCATAAATGTAAAGGTAAATTATTTTTAAAATCACAAGTTCCTGTAAGTATCATACCTAAATAATATATAACAAAATTTAAAAGCAAAATTGTTCCCATTACATATCTTACATTTTCTTTATATTTAAACTTTTTTAATTTATCTCTAAAAAAATAAAGTAATATTGCAATAATAAATGTTATTAGTATAAGCAATATGTGAACAGTTCCAAACATTTCAAATGTCGTTGAACCTTGATTTGCAAAAAAATTACGCATATTTTTCACCTCATTTAAAACATTATACTATATAATAATATTTTTTTCCAATAATTACTTTATTTTTTATATTTTTCTTTATTTATTATACTACCAAAATTTATTTTTTCACTTCCATATTTAGTAGCAATATCATCTAGAACCTTAGATGCTTTTTCTATTTTATCATTTTCAATTTTTTTATCATCTTCAAGAATTTCAAACATATTAATTTGTTCTTGTGAATTTTCACTTACAAGATCACTTACACTAACCGTTATTGCTCTTACACCTTTCTCTGATTTATAATTAATATATAATAAATCTATTAATGAATCTACAATTTCTTTAAAAATATTTGTCTTTGGTATTTTCCTTTGTCTATTTATAACATAAAAATCCTCATCTTTGATACTAAGACTAACAACAGTACATTTTAAATTGTTGTTTCTTAAACTTCTTGAAATTTCACTTGCAAGTACACGAATTTTTTCTTCAAGTTTTGCCATATCAAAAATGTCATCTTTAAAAGTCATTCCTTTACTAAAACTTTTTGCTCCTTTAATATCATCATATTTTTTTACTTGTTCAAAATCTATACCATTTGCATAATCATGTATTTGTGCGCCAAGTTTTCCCAAATGCTTTATTATTCTGGCTTTATTAGATAGTGCAAGATCTCCAATCGTTTTTATTCCCATTTTATTTAATGTTTCTTTTGCTTTTTTTCCTACATATAGCAATTCTTCAACTGGAAGTGGATATATAATTTCTCTAAACTTCTCATAAGGTATCACAGTAACTGCATCTGGCTTTTTTAAATCACTACCTAGTTTTGCAAGAGATTTATTAAAAGAAACACCAACAGATATTGTAAGTCCTAAAGTATTTTTTACTTCTTCTTTTATTTTATATGCAATTTCTATTTCGTTTCCGAATAATCTTGTACTTTCTGTAACATCAAGAGATGATTCATCTATACTATATTTTTCAACTCTATCTGTATATTTTAAATAAATATTATTAACCAGATTTGAGTATTTTTTGTAATCTTCATAATGACTTCTAACCAAAACCAGATTTCTACATTTTTTCTTTGCAGAAAATACAGTTTCTGGTGTGTATATTCCATATTTTTTAGCAAGTTCATTTTTTGCAAGTATTATACCGTGTCTAGTATTTGGATCTCCACATACCGCCATAGGTACATTTTTTAATTTTGGATTTCTTAAGCATTCTACAGATGCAAAGAAATTATTCAAATCACAATGTAATATTTTTCTCATATAAACACCAATCTTATTATATCAAACATAAGTTCTAATTTCAATACAATAAAAAATAAAAGGCTAAAAAATAGCCTTTTACTTTTACAAACTAGCATATTCTTCACTTATACGAATATAATATGAAATTGTATTTAATACATTATCAATTCTATATTTATAATCTATATTATCAGTATATAAATCATAAAATTTTTTAACTGTATAATACAAATCATTTAAATTATCTTTATCCATATTTATACAAATATTATTTGCTTTATCTGGATTTTCAATAATATCATATGCTAAACTTAAAATTTTACTCATATTATCTCCTCCAAAATTTTTTTCGAAACAAATATACATTAAAAATACAGAATTATTATATCATTATTTACATAATAAGTCAATAAAAAAGCTTGAATCACTTGATTCAAACCTTTTATATTTATTTTAATTTCATTGAAACTATTTTTGAAATACCATATTCTTGCATTGTAACACCATAAACAGAAGATGCTACTTCCATAGTTCCTTTTCTATGTGTTATTACAATAAATTGAGTATTTGATGAGTATTTTTTTATATAATCAGCAAAACGAGCAACATTTACATCATCTAAAGCTGCTTCAATCTCATCCAATATACAAAATGGAGGTGATTTTATTTTAAGTATTGCAAATAAAAGTGCAATAGCTGTAAGCGCTCTTTCTCCACCAGATAACAACATCATACTTTGCAGTTTCTTTCCTGGTGGTTGAACTTCAATTTCAATTCCACTTTCAAGTACATTACTTTCATCTGATAATCTAAGTTCTGCTTTTCCTCCTCCAAACAATTCTTTAAATGTAGTGTTAAAGTTTTCTGTAATAATTTTAAACTGTTTAGAAAATTGTTGTTTCATAATACTTGTCATATTATTTATTAAATTTTCTAGTTTTGTTTTTGTTTCTTCTAAATCTTTTTTCTGAGATAATATAAAATCATATCTTTGTTTTAATTCTTTATATTCCTCAATTGCAGAAACATTTACTTCTCCTAAATCTTTTATTTTCTTTCTTACCGCTTCTGCTTTTTTATTTAATTCTTTATCACTAATTTCTTCATTGTTTTCATAAGTTTCTAGTATTTTTTTTGCACCAGTAATAGTTAATTCATAATCATCCCACATTTTATTTTTTAGATTTTCAATTTCTATATCATATTTTATTCTTCTATTTTCTATTTTTGACTTTTCTTCTTTTAATTTTTCTTGATTTTTTAAACTATTATTTATTTTCTCATCCAAATTTTCTTGTTTTTCTGTACATTCAATTTTTGTATTTTTTAAATCATCTATTACTTTTTGATAATTTTGTTTATTTTCTGAATTCTTTGAAATACTATCTAATACATTTTTTATATTTTCTTGTTCGTTTGTAATAGTTTCATTTAAGGATTTAATACTTTCTTTTTTCTTTTCAATAGATAAATTAAAATTATTAATATCTTGTTCTATTTTTTCTTTCATTTCATCTATTGATGCAACACTTTCATCAAATGAAGAAAGTGATATTTTAAGATTCATTACATCTTCATTTAAATAATCTATTTCTTTTGATTTTTCTTTATTTAAACGCGTATAATCATCTATATCTACTTGTTTTTGTGATATAAAATCATCAATTTTTGCTATCTCATTATTATTATTTAATATTTTTTCATCATATTCTTTTATCATTTTTTGTAAGTTTTCTATTTCATTTGAAGCATCTATTTTTATATTTTCAGCTTTTTGCAATTCTTTATCTATACTTTCAAGTTTTGTTTTAAGTGTTACAATCTCAATATTTAAACTTTCTTTTTTAGATTTTAAATCATTTAAAGTATTAATTATTTCATTAGATTTTTCTTTTAATACATTTAATTTTTGTAATATATCTTTTCTTTCTTGTTCCTTTTTTTCTATATTTTCTTTTAATCTATTTATCTTTTCTTGTCTTCCAATAAGTCCTGCTGATTTTTTTACATTTTCACCACCAGTCATACTACCAGTAGATGATATTAACTCTCCAGATAAAGTTACTATTTTTACAGTATTATTTGTTTTTTTAGAAATATTTATTGCACTATCGATATTATCTACAATTAATGTATTATTTAATGCTAAATTTATTGCTCTTTCATATTTTTTATCAAAATCAACAAGTTCAGCTGCATATCCAATTACACCAGGTAACTTTGAAAACTTTGACTTTATATCACTATTTACTTTTCTTACACTAGTAAGTGGCAAAAAAGTTGCTCTTCCAAGTTTATTTTCTTTTAAATATGATATTACATTCTTAGCAGTATATTCATCTTCAACTATAATATTTTGCAGATATCCTCCAAGTGCTATTTCAATAGCATATTCATATTTTTCATTTGTAGATATAACACTTGCAACAGTTCCATAAACATTTTTTATATTGTTATTTTTTGCAAAATCCAAAGCACTTTTTACACTTTTATAATATCCTTCATTTTCACTTTCTAGATTTGTTAGATAAGTATATTTTGATTTTAAAGTCATAAGTTCACTATTTAATTTATTATCTAAAGAAGATTTTTCATTTACTAAATTAAAAGCATCATTTGATTTTTCTAAGTATTCGTCTATATTTTTTTCAATATCAGCTAAAGTATTAGTTTGTTCATTAAGTTTTGATACAATTTCATTTCTTTCATTTTGTACATTATCTTTTATGGAAATATTTTTTTCCAAATATTTTTTCTTATCTTCTATTTGTAAATTATTTGTCTCTATAATACCTTGATATAGACTTATTTTTTCTCTCAAATCATATTTTTCATCATTTTTTTCATCTATTTTTAATTTAAGTTCTTCTATTTTTGTTCCTTCTTCATCTAGTTTACTTACAATTTCATTTAATTTTTGTTGCTTTTCCTTTAATTCATTTTCAAACTTAATTTTACTTTGAGACATAGATTCTCTTTTTTCAAGTCTTTTTTTAATTTCTTCTTTTAATAACTCTATTTTTTCTTCATCTTCTATACTTTCTTTTTCAAATCTTGCTATATTTTCATTTGCATTTTCTATTTTTGAGTTTGATACATCTATTTTTGCATTTGCAATTTGAATTTCATTTTCAAGTTTAAAAAATTTCTTTTGAGTTTCTTCGATTTTTAATGTTACTTCTTCTAATCTTTCTTTTAATTTTATTTTATCAGATTCTAAATTATCTTTATTTTTTAACTCTAATTTTATATCTTCCTCAAAAGTAGAAATAATATCATCTAAATTTGCTAAATTCTCATTATTTTTATCTATAGCAGAAATAAATATTCTAATGTCATAATTTTTTAATTCATCTTTATATGCTAAATATTTCTTTGCAATTTCAGCTTTTTTCTCTAATGGTCCAATTGTATTTTCTATTTCTGTTAATATATCATTTACTCTTGATAGGTTTATATCAGTATTATTTAATTTTCTAGTTGCTTCTTCTTTTCTTGTTCTATATTTTACAATTCCTGACGCTTCTTCAAAAATATGTCTTCTTTCATCTGATTTACTAGATAAAATCTCATCTATTTTACCTTGTGAAATTATACTATATCCATCTTTTCCAACACCAGTATCCATGAATAGTTCCTGTACATCTTTTAACCTACATTCTGTACCATTTATTAAATAGTTACTCTCACCAGTTCTATATACACGTCTTGTAACAACTACTTCTTTAAATTCAACAGGAAGTGAAAAATCCGAATTATCAAGATACATAGATACTTCAGCAAATCCTACTTTCTTTCTTGCCTGTGTACCAGCAAATATAACGTCTTCCATTTTAGAGCCACGTAAGTTTTTTACACTTTGTTCTCCTAAAACCCATTTTATAGCATCAGATATATTTGATTTACCACTTCCATTTGGACCTACAATTGTTGTAACTCCATCTAAAAATATTATTTCTGTTTTATCTGCAAAAGATTTAAAACCTTGTATTTCTAACTTTTTTAATTTCATATTATTCCCCTTAAAACTACAAATAAATTATATTATATAATGTCGATTTTTTCAAGTTTTTAGAATATTAGATACAAAAAAATCAGCAATAAAGCTGATTTTTTTAAATATTATATACAAATTAAATTATATATAACAATTTTACTACTATTTAAAATAACATACTTCTAAAACATGAAACAAACGCACCAGTTAATTGCTCGTTGTTTTATTACTATCTAAAATAACATACTTCTAAAACCCTCATAAATGCATACATAGATATTTCATCGTTTTATTACTATCTAAAATAACATACTTCTAAAACTTGTTAATTAGAGAAATAATTTATGACGCGGTTTTATTACTATCTAAAATAACATACTTCTAAAACTTTACGATAAGTCCAAACATTTCACCTTTTGTTTTATTACTATCTAAAATAACATACTTCTAAAACCTCAAATAAAAGTTTAGATTTTACAGTTAATGACTCTGTTATGTATTTTAGATAGTAAAATTTTTAAAATAAATAAAATATATTTACAGTTATTATTACATCATACCATATTTTCTTGTAGATGCTTTAAATTTTTGATTACAAAGCTTTTCCCAGATATTATATTCTTGCATATCTTGTGAAATTATTTCAATATGATATACATCAGAAGATAATTTTATAATTCTTGCAATATCTTTTTCTTTATAATCAATATTTTTTAACATATCTATAGAAAAATATAAATAAGATTGACCTTGTTTTTGCATTATTTTAGCATCTCTATCTACATACTTAGTATCATTTTTTACATCTACAATTTCTACATTTACATGTCTTATTTTATACATATTTCCGTCTATTTCAATATTTCTTCCTTTTTCTGTTATTTCAAAAAAGGCTGGTATCATTGTTTTTATATAATTTGGAATTTTTAAATTATTTATATCTTGACCTTTTGATGGCTTATTTGGAAGTTCATATATATAATTTGTTACATTATTAAAATTTACTTTTTTTACAGATAAAACTTCATCTTTATCTTCATCTAAAATATTATCTTTAGCTTTGTTATTTTGCTCTTTTTTATCTACATTTAATTCGACATCTGCTTCAGAAAATAACATATCATTTATATCAAAAGTTTCGTTTAAGTCTAAATCATCATCTTGTGTATTTTCTTCATTTAAATTTTGTTTTTTTGTATCTTCTTCATCTTTTATATTTAATTCTTCTTGAAATAATTTAAAATCATCAAGATCTGTTAAATCTATGTCTTTATCTTCTATTTTTTCAATTTCAATATCTTCATTTTCTTTTTTGTTTTTCACATTTTCTGTATTTTTTTCTTCTTTATTTATTATTTCATCTTTTTGATTTTTATCTTCTGTATCTTTAGCATCAGTCATATCTATATCTAAAGAAATATCAGATAAATCTATTTTTGGAATAGCTACATCTCCTACTATATCATCATCTTTTTTAAGATCTTCTTTTTCTTCACTAGGTTGTTTACTTTTTCCTAGAAGTTCAGATATACTCATTACATTATGATTATATTGTCTAGTTGAGAAAATTTCCTTATCATTTACTAATTTTTCTACAACATTTTTATCAAGTTTAATAAACTGATCTAATTCTTGAATATTTTTTAAAATCTCTTTTAATTTCTTTTTATAATCATCCTTTTGGTCTTTATCGTTAAAATCAAATTTTAATCTTAAATATATAGATAAATTATTTTTTATTCCATCTTCTGTAATTTTAGCATCATTAAAAAACATATATGCATATTTAGAATATTCAAACACAGTTATATTTGAATTAAATTCAATTTCTCCATTATTTGAATATACATATACATCATCACTATACTCTAAAATACTATCTAAAAGTGTTTTTGTTGTATTTTTTTTATCAATCCCCATCGCAACAAATAGTTTAATTTTAGTATCTATTAATTCTTCTTCTATTAATCTAAAGCCACTTTCTTTTAAATCTCCATATAACATATATACTTTACTTGGTTTTTCCCTGAAACATTTAACCAAATTATCTAAGAAAGTATTTTCATTATTTTTTTGCATTATTAAATCAAATTGCATTGTTTTCTCCTCCAATATCATATATTAATATATATAATAATATACTAAATTCAAAAAATTGTAAAGTTAATTTATTTAAAATTCTTCATATTTTGACTTTTTACCAAGACCAGGCATTGTAAGTATATTACCGGCATATAGAACTATAAACCCTGCTCCTGAATATAACCTTACATCTTTTATCGTAATATTAAAATCTTTAGGACATCCAAGTAGATTTTTATCATCAGAAAGTGACATAGGTGTCTTTGCAACACATATTGGTAATTTATCCATTTTTAAATTTTCTATTTCTTTTATTTTTTCTATTGCTTTATCTTTATATATTACATCACTTGCTCCATATATTTTAGTTGCAATATCATACATTTTTTCTTTAATTGTCTCATTTACATCATAAATATATTTAAAATTTGAATTATTTTCTTTTAATTTTTCTATAACTGTTTTTGATAAATCAAGTATTCCATCACTACCATCCATATATGCTGTAGATACATTTGATTTTACATTTTTATCATTTAAATATTTTTCTATATATTCTATTTCTTCATCAAAATCATTTTCATATTTATTTATACATACAACTAAATCCATACCAAATTTTTTTATATTTTCTATGTGTTTTCCTAAATTTGCAATACCAGATTTTAAAGCATCTATATTTTTGTTTGAAATATCTTCTATTTTTACTCCACCATTATATTTAATAGCCTTTGTTGTAACAACAAGAACTACTAAATCTGGTTTTAAATTTGCTTTTCTACATTTTATATCAAAAAATTTTTCAGCTCCAAGATCTGCCCCAAAACCAGCTTCTGTTACAACTATATCAGATAGTTTAAGAGCCATTTTAGTTGCAATTATACTATTACATCCATGAGCTATATTTGCAAATGGTCCTAAATGTATTATGGCTGGTGTATTTTCGCTTGTTTGAACCAAATTTGGTGATAATACATCTTTTAAAAGAGCCATCATTGCATTTACTACTTTTAAATCTTTTGCATAAACGGGTTTTTTATCCAAAGTATATGCAACTGTTATATTTGAAAGCATTTCTTTTAATTCATCTTTATTATTTGCTAAACAACATATAGCCATAATTTCTGATGCAACGGTAATATCAAATCCAGTTTTATATTCAACTCCATTCGTTTTTCCATTTACACCTACTATTACACTTCTTAAAGCTCTATCATTCATATCCATAACTCTTTTTATACATATATTATTTACATCAATATTTAAACTATTTCCTTGATAAATATGATTTTCTAAAACAGCACATAAAAGATTATTTGCAGAAGTTATAGCGTGAAAATCTCCTGTAAAATGCAAATTTATATCTTCTCCTGGTTCAACTGTAACTTTACCACCACCAATTGCACCACCTTTTATTCCAAATACAGGGCCTAAAGATGGTTCACGAAGTGCTACTATACTTTTTTTCCCAAGTTTATTTAAGCCCATAGAAAGAGCTATTGATTGAGTTGTTTTTCCTTCACCAAGTGGTGTTGGATTTACAGCAGTTACTAAAACTAATTTACCATCTTTATTATTTTTTAATTTATCATCAAAATATTTATAATCAATTTTGGCTTTATATTTTCCATATAAATCTAAGTAATCTTCATCTATACCTAATTTTTGTGCAATTTTTGTTATTTTTTCCACACTAATCACTCCCTAAATATTTATATCTATATTATACATTATATACAGTAATTATGTCAATTTTTAAATAAAAAAATACATTAAGTAATATATTTACCTAATGTATTAAAAATATATTTTATATAGTAATATATTAATCTACTCTTAAAGCTTCAACAGGATCTTTTCTACTTGCCATTTTTGCTGGGATAAGACCTGCTATAACAGTAAGTACTACACTAATTATAACAAGTATTACTCCTCCTACTGGTGGTAAAACAGATATATTTGAAATTCCAACAAGATTTTTAATAATTATACTTATTGGAATATTTAAAAGTAATGTAACTGCTATACCAAGTAATCCTGCAATTAATCCCACAATTAAAGTTTCTGCATTAAATACTCTTGAAATATCTTTTTTAGATGCACCGATACTTCTTAAAATACCAATTTCTTTTGTTCTTTCTAAAACAGAAATATATGTAATTATTCCTATCATTATTGATGATACAACAAGTGAAATTGATACAAATGCAATTAATACATAACTTATAATATTTATAATTGATGAAACAGAATTCATCATTACTCCAACTAAATCATTATATGTAATAACATTTTCTTCTTTTTGATTTTCTCTTTGTATATCATTATATTTATCAATTCCTGATGAAATAATTTCTTTTGAATCAAAATCTTTTGGGTATATACTAATTGAACTTGGACTATCTAAATCAACAACACCTAATGTTTCTAAATTTGAATCATAAGTAGCGTTTGCATTTTTTGTATATGTTTCCATAACTTTAGCAAGTTCTTCTTGTGACAATCCAGCAAGATATGCTTTTTGTTCATTTGTTAAATTTGCATAACTAAATGAAGTATTAGAAGGAGTAAACTCTGTTCCTGTAAATACATTTATATTAGGATTTTCTTTTTGTTTCATTACTATTTCTTGTGAATTTATTTTATTTATAACATATTCTTTTAATTCTTTAGTATATCCTACCATTCCATAACTTACAGAACTTACACTTTCCTCACTATATTTTGCTATACCAACTATTTTGATTTCCTCTGCATTATTTACAACATTTTTCATGTATTCTTCATCATCTGATCTATCTACATATACATTATTTTGTTTTTCATAAAAATCAGTATTTAGTACTAATTTAAATTTCAAATTTAATAAATCGTCATATGTATATGAAGACTTTTCTTCTTTTTCTATGGTTTCACCATTTTGAATTTTTTTGAATTTTTCTTCAAGCTCATTTTGATCTTTTAATCCTAGTGCATAAAGAGTATAATCACTTATTTCATTATTCTCGTCTACTATAAGTAATAACTCGTTATATGCTGTTGGCATTTTTCCTGCTAAAATATCAAATTGATAATCAAGTAATTCATCATTATCAAGTAGTTCTTCAAAAACATCTGTTGAAGTAAACATTGAAACTGGAGAATTACTATTTGCCTCTTCCATTTCACCAAAACCAAGTTTGGTTAAAACTTGAGATGGATTTACTTTTACAACTCCATTTGATGTATCTGTGCTGTATAAATTTATATTTAAATCATAACCATATTGAATTGCATTACTATTTTTAACTATATCGTTTTCTTCATTTTCTAGATAATTTTTAAAAGATTTTAAATCATTTTGTTCTATTTGCGCTGACATCATTGAAAAAATGTCATTTATCATATCTCTTGAATATATTTTATTTTCTTCTTTTTGTGTTTCTTCTTCACTTGGAGTTATAGCACTCATCATACTTGATAAATCAAGAGATGATTTTTCTATTGTTATAGGGTAAGAAGATAATGTATCTTCTTCAAGCCTGTTTATATATTCTTGCATTCCATTTGAAAGTGACAAAATAAGTGCTATGCCTATTATACCAATACTTCCAGCAAAAGCAGTTAAAAAGGTTCTTCCTTTTTTAGTCATTAAATTATTCAAACTAAGTGATACTGCTGTAAAAAATTTCATAGAAGTTTTTCCAATTTTAGATTTTTTTTCTTTTTTACTTTCATCTGAATGATATGGATTTGTATCATCTGTTATTTTTCCATCTAAAATACGTATAACTCTTGATGAATATTTTTCAGCTAACTCTGGATTATGTGTTACCATAACAATTAATTTATTTTTTGATATTTTCTTTAAAATATCCATTATTTGTACACTTGTTTTAGTATCTAGAGCACCAGTTGGTTCATCTGCAAGTATTATATCTGGATCATTTACAAGAGCTCTTGCTATAGCAACCCTTTGCATTTGTCCACCAGATAGTTGATTTGGTTTTTTATTTATTTGTTCTTCTAATACAACATCTTTTAAAGCTTTTATTGCTCTTTTTCTTCTTTCATCTTTTGATACACCAGATAATGTTAATGCGAGTTCAACATTTGATAATATAGTTTGATGAGATATCAAATTATAATTTTGAAAAACAAAGCCTACAGAATAATTTCTATACGCATCCCAATCTCTATCTTTAAACTCTTTTGTAGATTTACCATTTATTATTAAATCACCTGTTGTATATCTATCAAGACCTCCAATTATATTTAAAAGTGTTGTTTTTCCACAACCACTCGGTCCAAGTATAGATACAAATTCGTTTTCTCTAAATTCCAAATCTATGCCTTTTAATGCTGATACTTTTAAATCTCCACTTAAATAATCTTTTGTAATATTTTTAAGTTTTAACATGTTACCTCTCCTTATTTACAATATAATTTAATACTTCATTAAAAATATTTAATCCATCAATAATAGATTCAATTTTTATATCTTCAAATTCATTAAAATATCCATATAAAGACTTTAATTTCTCTTCTATTATTTTAATCTTTTCATTTCCATATTCGGTTAACTTTAAATTAACTATTCTTTCATCATTTTTATTTCTTTCTTTTTCAATATATCCCAATGTCTCTAATTTTTTACATATACTAGATGTATTTCCTTGATTTAAGCCTAAGTCTTCTGCAACTGTATTTATCATACAAGGATTATTCTTATATACTTGCATAAGAATAGTTACTTGAACCTTTGTTAAGTTTGCTTCTTTTGCTAATATATCTAGTATTTTATTAAAATTATTTCCAAGGTTATTTATTGCAAAATATAGTTGTTTACCATTATCTTTTTTCATATAACGCCTTTCATTTAAATTAAATTATATTTACTTTAAATATATTACCATAAAGTATAATTTATGACAATAGATTCGACCTTTTTTCACAAAAATTTCATAAAACAAACTCAAATTACTAAATTTAAAATTTAATAATTTGAGTTTTGTTTAATATATATTATTTAAGATTTTATCTTTAATTTATTTGCTTGCTTCTGCTAAAGCAACTGCAACTGCTACTGTAGCACCAACCATTGGATTATTACCCATTCCAATAAAGCCCATCATTTCAACATGAGCTGGAACAGATGAAGAACCAGCAAATTGTGCATCTGAATGCATTCTTCCCATAGTATCAGTCATACCATAAGATGCAGGACCTGCAGCCATATTATCTGGATGTAATGTTCTTCCAGTACCACCACCAGAAGCAACTGAGAAGTATTTTTTACCTTCAGCAAGTCTTTCTTTTTTGTATGTACCAGCAACTGGATGTTGGAATCTAGTTGGATTTGTTGAATTTCCTGTAATAGATATATCAACATTTTCATGATGCATTATTGCTACACCTTCTCTTACATCATCTGCACCATAACATCTTACATTTGCTCTTTCTGAATCAGAATATTTTATTGTATCAACAATATTTAATTTTCCAGTATAATAATCAAATTGAGTTTTTACATATGTAAATCCATTTATTCTAGAAATTATTTGAGCCGCATCTTTTCCAAGTCCATTTAATATAACTTCTAATGGATTTTTTCTTACTTTATTTGCTGATTTTGCTATACCAATAGCACCTTCAGCTGCTGCAAAACTTTCATGTCCAGCAAGAAATGCAAAACATTTAGTTTCTTCTGAAAGTAACATTGAAGCTAAATTACCATGTCCAATACCAACTTTTCTATCATCAGCAACAGAACCAGGAATACAAAATGCTTGTAATCCTTCTCCAATTGTTTTTGCTATATCACTTGCATTAGTTTCACCTTTTTTTATTGCAATTGCTGCACCAAGTGTATATGCCCAACCAGCATCATCAAAAGATATTGGTTGTACATTTTTTGCCATAACTACTGGATCAAAACCTTTATCTTGACATAATTTTCTTGCTTCATCTAAATCTTTAATTCCATATTTATCTAAAACTTTTTCGATTTGTTTTATTCTTCTTTCATAATTTTCAAAATTAGCCATTTTATATTCCTCCTTATTCTTCTCTTGGATCAATAGTTTTTACAGCTTCATCAAATCTACCATATGTAGCAGTCGCTTTTTTTATTGCTTCCATAGGATCCATTCCAGATTTAATATTATCCATCATTTTTCCTAAATTAACATATTTATATCCAATTATTTCATTGTCTTTATCTAAACCTTGCTCTAAAATATATCCATCTGTAAGTTCAAGATATCTTGGTCCTTTTGATAAAGTACTATATACAGTACCAACTTGACTTCTATGTCCTTTTCCTAAATCTTCAAGACCGGCACCAACATCTAATCCTCCTTCAGAGAATGCTGATTGTGATCTTCCATATACAATTTGCAAGAATAATTCTCTCATAGCTGTATTTATAGCGTCACAAACTAAGTCTGTATTTAAAGCTTCTAAAATTGTTTTACCAACTAAGATTTCTCCTGCCATAGCAGCTGAATGAGTCATTCCAGAACATCCAATTGTTTCTACTAATGCTTCTTGAATTATTCCATCTTTTATATTTAGTGTTAATTTACAAGCACCTTGTTGTGGAGCACACCAGCCTATACCATGAGTTAAACCAGAAATATCTTTAATTTCTGATGCTTTTACCCATTTACCTTCTTCTGGTATTGGTGCTGGTCCATGGTTTACACCTTTTTTTACACAACACATATCTTCTACTTTTTTTGTATACTTCATAAAATTCACTCTCCTTTAATCAATATATAAATTGAAGTATAATATGTTAAAAGCAAATAAATTCCTTTCGAATTTTTTACCTTTTCAACTATTAATTTTATAACATAAAGTGCTTAAAGTCAACAAATTATCTTACAATTTAACAAAATACTACAATTAATTACTAAACTTTATTTTTTTTCTATTACTAATTCTTATTATTTTATTTTGATTTTTATACAATACAAACAAAAAAACCATTCCTAAACGAAATGGTTTTTCAAATTTGGCTGGGATGGCTGGATTCGAACCAGCGCATGCCAGAGTCAAAGTCTGGTGCCTTACCGCTTGGCTACATCCCAATATACTAATTTTAATGGGGTGGAAAATGGGATTCGAACCCATGACCTCCAGTGCCACAAACTGGCGCTCTAACCAACTGCGCTATATCCACCACAATACTTTTATATTTTAATATATTTTTTTAATTTTGTCAATATTTTATATAAATTTTATGTAAAAACTTACTAAATTATGCAAAATAAGAATAAAAATATAATAAAAAGAATATATATAATTATAGGTGGTACAAATGAAAAAAACATTTGAAAATTTAACAATTAGCATTTTTATTGTTATAATATCTCTTACTTTATCATTAATGGTAATAAATATGCCAAAATTTTTTAGCCAATTTATATGTTGGCTTGGATACTGTGAAAATTCAAGTTTAGTAAATAAATAATATTGATTTATTATTAATATAGTTGTATAATAAAATGGTATTGGGATATCGCCAAGTGGTAAGGCATCGGACTCTGACCCCGACATTCGCTGGTTCGAATCCAGCTATCCCAGCCAAATATTAAAGTTTCATGGAAGTTACATGAAACTTTTTTTACTTTTATTTGCTTTTACTTGATTTTTTTATATCTATATGCTATAAATATATTGGGAGGGAATTATATATGAAAAAGTTTTTTATAATTTTATTTGTTATTATTGTAATAATTGGTATAGCAGTTGGTACTCTATTTTTCGTTTTAAACAAAGAAAAAGAATCTATTACAAAAGATCAATTTTCAACAAAAATGCAAGATATGGGATTTACAATTACTGATGCATCAGAGCAAATGGCAGATTATTCATATGTTAAAAGTGCAACTCTAGCAATAGATGGAAATCGTACATACCAAATTGAATTTTATGAACTTTCTGATGAAACTTATGCTACTGCTTTTTATAACAATAATAAATCAATATTTGAATCAACAAAAAGTGGTGCTTCAACTGAATCAAACATAAATGGCAAAAATTATTCTAAATATACATTAACTTCAAATGGTAAATATATGGTTGTTTCAAAAGTTGCTAATACCGTAGCTTTTGTAAATGTTTCATCTGATCTTAAAGATAATGTAAATACTATTTTAAAAGAACTTGGTTATTAAGAAAAATATAAGCTTTGTGATTATTTTACACAAAGCTTATTTTTATATTTTTGCTACTAATTTATATATAGGTCCATTTTTTGAAAATTTATTCTCATATTCTGTTTCAATATTATACACATCAGTTTTATGAAGATCTAAATATACTTCTAAAAATGTCATACCAAAATTTTGCATACTAACTAAACTATATTCAAATAAAAGCCTATTATCTGTCTTAAATTCAATTATTCCATCTTTTTTTAAAACCTTTTTATATTCTTTTAAAAATCTTTCGTTTGTAAGTCTTCTTTTAGCATGTCTTTTTTTAGGCCATGGATCACTAAAATTTAAATATAATTTTTCTACTTCAACACCATCAAAAATTTCTGATAAATTTATTGCATCAAAAGACATAAAGTACAAATTATCAAGCCTAACATTATTTTCTTTTTCATAAAGTTTTAATTTTTTTATTGCTATTGCAAGAACTTGAATTGATAATTCAACTCCAATATATATATATTCTTGTGTTTGTAATGCCATTTGAGTTATAAAATCACCTTTTCCCATACCAATTTCAAGAATAATCTTTTTTGTTTTATTATCTTTTAATTTTTCTTTTAACTTTTCTTTTGAATTTATATACCTATCAAAACTATTTACTATATCGTTTGCATCTTTATTATATCTAGTACGCATATTTTCCTCCTAAATTTTTGTTATTAAAGTTGTTATCACTACAATAACTGTACTTACTACAAAGCCATATATATACATAAAATATGGAATTTTAACATTTAATTTTTCATTTTTTTCTAATTTTTTCTTTCTAGATGCTTCTAATTCTTCTAATTTCTTTTTATCATTTTTTGTTTCATAAAATGCTTTTTTTAAATCGTAAAAACTAAAACCTTTATATTTTTGGTTATATCTAAATCTTTTTGTACTTAAAATACATAACTTAATTCCAAAAGCTACTGCAAGTGATACACCGATTAGTTGTATTAAGCAAAATATAATATTTACAATAAATAACAAATAATTATTACCACTATTTACAAAATCTATAACAACTTGAATAGAAAAACTATATGGTAATATTACTCCTATAACCGGAATAAAAAAGTATGGTGTTATTCCAGATACAATAATTAAAAGCATCGTAAATATTTTATTTTTTAAAATATATGAAAAAATATTTATATCAGTATTCATATTAGCTGATATTTCTTTTACTATATCTAAATTAGACATAAAATAACTTATTGAACTTAAAAATATTATATAAAAAATTATTGTTGTTATAACATGATATTTTGATACATTTTTTTTATAATATTCTATAAATTCTTTTACTTTTTTTACAATATCATTATTATTTTCTTTATTATTTTTTTTAGTATTATTTTGTTTTTTTATTACTTCTTTTTTATTCATATTAAACTCCTATAATAACAAAAAGTCTATTTCTTTTAATTTTGTATCAGCTCTTTGCAATTTTACTTTTACCTTATCACCAATTTTATATGTCTTTGATGTTTTCTCTCCAATTAAAATACTTTTTCTTTCATCATATATATAATAATCATCATCTGGCATATTCTTAAAAGGAACTAACCCTTCTGCTGTATTTTCAAGTTTTACAAACATTCCAAAAGAAGTAACACTAGATACTATTCCTTCGTAAATATTTCCAATAAATTTCTCCATATATTTTACTATGTATAAATCATCAAAATCTCTTTCTATTAATGTTGCTTTCTTTTCCATATCTGATGATGTCTTTGAGTAAATTTCAGCTTTTTTTTCATATTTTAAGTAATTTTTATCATTTAATAAATAATTATTATCTATTAAATTAGATATTATCCTATGTATAAAAAGATCTGGATATCTTCTAATTGGAGATGTAAAATGACAATAATATTTTGCTGAAAGTCCAAAATGTCCACTACATATATTGCTATATCTTGCAATTTTTAATGTTCTTAACATATATGTTGATATTACTTCTTTTTCTTCTTCATTTTCAATACCTTTTAATATATTTGAAAGCGCACTTGGATGAACATTTTTTATTCCTTTTATTCTTTTTTTGTATGATGATAATAACTCATTTAACTTTATTAATTTTTCTTCATCTGGTTTTTCATGAATTCTATAAATAAATGGTACATCTAAAAAGAAAAATTTTTCAGCTATCGTCATATTAGTAACAAGCATAAACTCTTCTATTATTTTATTTGCAATTGTTATTTCATATGGTTTTATATCTACTACATCACCCATTTTATCTAAAACTATTTTTGTCTCTTTTATATCAAAGTCTATACATCCATCATTTTTTCTTTTTTTCATTAATATTAATGCAAGTTCTTTCATTAATACTAAATCTTTTTTATATTTTATATACTCTTTGTCTATATTTTTCGTATCATTTTCTAAAGTCTTGTATACATTATCATATGTCATTTTCTTTGCAACTTTAATTACTGCTTTAAACACATTACTATTTAATACATTTCCTTTTTTGTCTATTTCCATGTCACAGCCTAGAGCAAGTCTTAATACTTTTGCATTTAAACTACATATCCCATTAGATAACTTTTTTGGAAGCATTGGAATAACTTGTCCAGGTATATATATAGAAGTTCCTCTTGAAATTGCCTCTTTATCTAAATAACTAGACTCCTTTACATAGTGACTAACATCTGCAATATATACAGATAATAAATAATTTCCATTACCAAGTTTTTTTACACTAACAGCATCATCTAAATCCATAGCATCTTCAGAATCTATAGTAAATATATTATCTAAAGTTCTATCTTCTCTTTTTTCCATTTCTATTTTTAAAACTTTATCTGGTATATTTTTTAATTCATTTTCAATATTTTTATTAAATTTTTCTAATTTATCTAATCCGTAAGATATATATAACGCTTTTACATCTATGTTTTTATCATTAATATTACCAATTACACGTATAATTTTTCCTTCGGATTTTGAATTTTTTGAAGGATATTTTTCTATTTTTACTTCAACTAATGCTGAATCTTTAATATTAATGCTATTTTTTTTAGAAATATAAATATCGTCTATTTTTGTATCAATTGGTATAACAAAACCAAAATTCTTATTTTTAACAAAAGTTCCAACAACTTTTTCATTATTTCTTTTTAAAATTTTAACAACTTTACCTTCTACTAACTTTCCTGTATTATTAGTTAATTTTTCAACTAATACTTCATCATTATTCATAGCATATAATGAATTTTCTTTTTGAATATATATATCTTCTTCATTTTCAATATTTATACCAAAACCATATCTTTCATTCTTTTTTGAATATGTACATTTTAAAAGGCCTAATTTTTTTGTTAAATCAAATCTTTTACTATCATCTATATATATAATTCCTTCATTTTCAAGATCAGTTAATATACTATCTAAAATATGTATTTGATTTTTATTTACATTTAAAATATTAGCTATTTGTTTAAAAGTCATTTTAACATAAGCTTTATCTGAAAAAAAGGAAGTCACGGCTTCCTTCTTTTTTAAATATTCTTCTTCGCTTATTTTTAAGATTTTACTATTATCTTCGTATTTTTTACTCATTTAATACCTCTTTTAATGCATTATAGCTACAGTAGTTAAAACACAAAGTAAACAAAATACTAAAGCTAATATTACTGTATATTTTGAAAGTTTACCATCTAAAGTTTTTGATTTATTTGAACCATAGAAAGTATTAGCTCCTGTTACTACTGATTGTGAATCTTTACTATTTTGAAGCATAACAACTACAGTTAAAGCTATACCAATAATTACTGTTATAATTGATAATGTCCAATCTATCCAGCCCATATTATTCTCCTCCTTGAAACCATAAATATCATAGTCTATATTATATCACATAATATTCCAAAAAACAATACTTAACTAAAAAGTAATATATGATAGCATATCATCATTTATTTTTTTATTATCTTTTAATTTTTGTATTGATTTTTCTATATTTTCTTTCAAATCATCTAATATATCTTGTTTATTATCTAAATAATTATAATTTTTCTTTATATAATTATATATATTGGCTACCTTTTCATAATAATAATTGTAATCATTTGAATGATTAATGCTTACAAAAAAATCCATAAATTTAATATAATTTTCAATTAAAAACTCTTTTGTATATATATTATATTTATCATATTTTTCGATTGCAATTAAATTTTGTTCTAAATTACTTATAACATCCTTTATATAACTTTCATTTAAATCATTATATATAGAAATTTTATCTATAAAAAGTTCATATCCATCATTTAAATCTTTTTTGTAATCTATATCAAAAATATCTAAATTTACTCTTTTTTCTAGTCTATATACTGCAGTAATTGTTGTATTTAAATCAATATCTTCTTCATTTTTTAATGATATAACGTTATAATTTAAGGCAATATTTGCATTAATTAACAAATATATTGAAAATACGCTAAATGCTATAACAAGTAAATTTTTTAAAAGATTTAAGATTTTTGCAATATTTAAACTTATATTTATTTTAAAATCACTAAAGGAAAGTAAAATCCCCAAAAGTGCTATATAAAACATAAAAGAAAATTCTATATCTAACATTGAATGTAAAAGTAGTAATGTAAATATAGTTTTAATCATATTATTTTTACAATTTTTAAAGAAAATAACTATAATTAAAATTAATACTAAAGTTCCAAAAATTCCCGTTTCTACAAATACTTGCATAATAAAACTATGTGCCTCTGTAGAATTATAATTATGAGTTTTTACTATATCAAGTAAATTATTAAAAGCTTCTCCACCAGCTCCAAAGAGTAAGTTTTTCACTGATAAAGTAGACATTTTTATGCTATCAAAAAAATAATTTAATCTATCATTAATACTAGTTGAATAATTCATTATATCCTGAATTCTATCAACCAAATATGTCGGAATAAATATATAATCTAATTTTACTTTTTTATTATTTACATATAAATTACTAAAATTAATATTTCCTTTTTCCATAAAAACATCTATTTTTAAATATTTTGCATTCTCTGATAAGTCTATATCATATGAATTTGTTATTTTTAATATTTCATAATAATTTATTTGCTTTAGTAGTTTAACATTATTTTCATTATCCACTTGTAATATTTCTATTTTATATCTGCTATCTCCTACTATATCATTTATATCAAACTTTAAATTATTTTTTCCATTAGTTATATCATATATATTTTTAGAATAATAATTATCATTTAATATATTTACATCTTGAGTTATATTTAATGCTAAACTAAGATATATAATTACTAAAAAAATATATAAATAACATTTCTTATTATATAATACTAAAAATTTAGAATTTATATCTTTTTCAAACTTTATACTATTTAAAGAAATTATCTTTTGTATAATGATTTTAAATAATAAATATATTGTTAAAAATAATATAACACTAATATATAAATATTGACTATTTATTTTTAAAATATTATATATAACTACCATCAATAAAAGAGATATTATATTTTTTTCAAAATAAAAAGAAATAAGATAACTTCTATATTTATCTTTATTTTTAATTAATCTATATAAAATATATGCAAAATATAACAATATTAAATATCTAGAATATGTTAAATACATAGTAGTTAGAAATAATACATAAAATGATTCAAAAATTATTATTTTTATTTTTGACTTTTTATTTTTTATACAATTTATAATTTTATTTTCTAAAATAACTATAGATATTAAAAATAACATACCAAACACATTTGCGTATTGAAAAGTACCAGAAATTCTATATAAATCTTTATCTAAATAAGAAGATGAAAAAATTTTAAGGAGCTTTTCTAAATATCTATTTCCTAAAAAATCTAATCCAAATATACATTGTATAAAACTAATAACTAAAATTCCATTTAATAAAATATTTTGTGTATTTAAACTTTTCATGAGTTTATATATAAAATACAAATTAAAATATCTTATCATTTCAAAAATGCTATTATTAAGATTAGTATAATTATTAAATACTATTGGCAACATAAATGAAACTGGTAACATAAGTATTAGTAATTCAAACATATCAAATTTTGTTTTTTTATTATCATTATCATTATCATTTTTATTTATTTTCTTTTTATCGTCTTTTTTTATATTTATATTTTTAACATTTATTTTTTCATTTTTTAATTTATTTATTTTTTTTATAGCAAAATAAAATATACAAAGTATTAATACACATAAATTAAAAAATATCGTATCTTGTTTATAAAATCCACCTTTTTTTATTGATAATATTAAAAGCAAAAATATAAATACATATGATATAACTTTTTCTAAATTTAAATTTATCTTATCTTTTAACATAATCCACCTTAATTTTTTATATTATAGCATACAAATATGTCTAATACAATTATTGTTACTTTTTAAGACAAATTATATTATTTAAAATATATTGTCATAATTTTGGTAAATTTCATAAAAAGTATTGATTTTTAAAAATCTTTATGCTATAATATCAAGGTAGTTGAAAGACTACATGTGCTCCAGTAGCTCAGTTGGATAGAGCAACAGCCTTCTAAGCTGTGGGTCGGGCGTTCGAATCGCTTCTGGGGCACCATTTTTTTGCAGAATAACAACAAATGAATGAATAATCTATCATTATTCATTCATTATTTTTTTGTTTTTTATTTTTATATATTTTATATATTTTTTACCTTATTCTCTTATCTGAGCATTAAAATTCTCAGATAAAATATTTAAAATTTTATCCATTGAAGCTTTTATTTCGTCTTCATTTAATGTTTTATCTTGTGAACGTAAGAATATTCTATATGCCATACTCTTTTTACCAGTTTCTATTTGTTTTCCTTCATATACATCAAATAATTCAACATTTTCAACATAAGTAACATTTTTTAATGCATTTATAATTTCAAATGACAATACATCTGAAGATATTACAAAACTTATATCTCTTTCTACTGCTGGGAATTTTGGCAATTCCTTAAACTTAATTTCTCTTCTTTGATATTTCTTTAACATTTCAAAATTTATTTCTGCAATATATGTATTTGATGGTAAGATATAATTTTGACAAGTTAATGGATTAAGTTTTCCAAAACGTGCTATTAAGTCTTCTCCTATAGTAATTTTAGCACTCATTCCAGGATGATATATTTTACTATTTTCTATTCTTAAAATTCTATATTCATTATCTAAAATATTATAATAATTCAAAATATTTTCCACATTTTCTTTTATATCATAGTATGTTGATACATCATCATACAAACCTAAAGTTAAAACTAACTCTTCTCTTACAAGTTCATTTTTCTTTATGTTATCTGCATCTTTAAATACTTTTCCAAGTTCAAATAATCTTACATCTTTATTCTTTCTTGTGTTATTTCTCTCTAGTGCTTCTAACATATGTGGAACTGTTGTTGTTCTCATATACTCAAAATCTTTTGATAATGGATTTTTAATTTTTACACAGTTATATTCTTCCATATCTTCAGTAATTCCAACTTTTTTTAGAACTTCTTTATCAAAGAATGTATAAGTATAAATTTCATTATATCCTTCTGCAATAGATAATTCTTTTACTTTATCTTCCATTTTTTGTACTTTAGTTTTTTCACCAAAAGTTGTTATTGTATCTGGAAGTGTAGATTTTAATTTATCATATCCATAAATTCTAGCAACTTCTTCTGATAAATCTTCTACAAGTTCAACATCTTCTCTAAAATATGGAATGTATGCTACTCCATCTTTAACTTTTATTTTTGTTAATGCAAGCATCCTATCTATTTCTTCATTTGAAATATCAGTTCCTATAATTTTGTTTAATTTTTTATAATCTATTTTTATTTGTATTTCTTTTTGCTTTACAGGATAGCAATCAACGATTTTATTTACACATTTTCCACTATTTGTAGAATTAATTAAGTCACATACTCTATTTAATGCATGTACTGTAAGTTCTTGTGGTAAACCTTTTTCATATCTAGATGATGCATCTGTTCTAAGACCAATTTTTTTAGAAGTATTACGTATATTACCTCTTATAAAATTTGCTGATTCTAATACTATCTCATTTGTATCATCATGTATACCAGATAATTCACCACCCATAATGCCTGCTATTGCAACTGTTTTTTCTCCATTTGTAATTACCATATTAGTATTATCTAAAGTTCTTAATATACCATCTAAAGTTTCTATTTGTTCACCATCATTTGCTTGTCTTATAACTACTTTATTAGTATCAAAAAATTTCTTATCAAAAGCATGTAAAGGCTCTCCTACTTCTAACATAACATAATTTGTTATATCTACTATATTATTTATTGGACGTATTCCACATTTTATTAGTTTTAATTGCATATCATATGGAGATTCTTTTACTATTACATCTTTTGCTACTGTTGCAGTATATCTTTTACAATTATCAGTTTTAATTTCTACTGAAATATCTTCTACACTATCGCATCTTTCAAAATTTTCCTCTCTATATTGCCACAAACTCTTACATGGTTTATTAAAAGTTAAAGCAAGTTCATTTGCTATTCCTTCAATTGATAAACAATCAGGTCTATTTGGTGTTATTTCAAACTCAATTATATAATCACCAAGTCCTAATATATCATTTATATCTACACCTATTTCAACATCTTTTGGAAATACTAAAAGACCAGATGGTTTAACCCATGGCATATCTTTAGATAATCCTAAATCTAAAACATGACATACCATACATTCAGAATTTACACCATTTACCATACCTTCTTTTACTTCTTTTCCAATTATTTGAGCACCAGGTAATGCAACAGGTATTATATCTCCAACTTCAATATCTGGTATTTTTGCTACTGCAATTAAATGTTTATCTTTTAAATCGAGTTTTAACACACTTAATTTATCATCTGATGGATGTTTTGAAATACTCTCTACTCTAGCTGTATATACAAGTTTTGTTTTATTTCCAAACATCTCATATTTTTCTACTTTAGTACCAGTCATAGTAATTTTATCTACTATTTCTTTTACTGTAACACTATCATCTAAATCAACATATTCTTTTAACCAATTTAACGATACATTCATAACTTTACCTCACTTAAAATTGCTCTAAAAACCTTTTATCATTTTCATATAAATATCTCATATCAGTAACACCAAATTTTGTCATGGCTATTCTTTCTAGACCTAAACCAAAAGCAAAACCAGTGTATTTTTCTGGATCAATACCACCAGCTTTTAAAACATTTGGATGTACTTGACCAGCTCCTAGAATTTCTATATATCCTTCTTTTTTGCAAACTCTACATCCTTTACCACCACAAACAAAACATGAAACATCAACTTCACAACTAGGCTCTGTAAATGGGAAATGATGTGGTCTAAGTCTTATTTTTGTATCTTCACCAAAATATTTTTTAGCAAATAATTCTAATGTTCCTTTTAAATCTGCCATTGATACATTTTCACCAACAACTAAGCCTTCAACTTGGTGAAACATAGGTGAATGTGTGGCGTCAACACTATCTGAACGATATACTCTACCAGGACAAATTACTTTTAAAGGTGGTTTTTTATTTAACATTGTTCTTACTTGTACAGGAGATGTTTGTGTTCTAAGACAAATATCATCTGTAACATACATTGTATCTTGCAAATCTCTTGAAGGATGATCAATTGGTGCATTTAATGCATCAAAATTAAAATATGTTGTCTCTATTTCAGGTCCTTCAAAAATACTATATCCCATTCCCATAAATATTTCTTTTATATCATCTAATACTATTGTTAATGGATGTTTATGTCCAATTTTTTTTGAACATTTCTTAGACATAGAAATATCAATTTTTTCATTTTGTAATTTTTCATTTATTTCTTTTATTTTTAATAAATCTTTCTTATCTTTTATTTTTTCTTCTAACTCATTTCTAATCTTATTTGCAAGTATTCCTACTTCTTTTCTTTTTTCTGCATCAAGATTTCCAAGAGATTTTAAAACTTGAGTCAAGCTTCCTTTTTTTCCTAAGTATTTTACTCTAATATCATCAAGTGATAAAGTATCCTTAGAACTTTCTATTTGACTTAATGCATTTTCTCTAATCAAATTTAATTCTTTTTCCATATAACTCTTCCTTTCTACAAAAAAAGCCATTTCATCCTAAAAAATATATAGGACGAAATGACTTTTATATTCCGCGTTACCACCTATTTTCATATACATTTTTGTATATGCTCTTAATTTAAGCTATAACAGGCTTACCTGCTTTTTCCTACTTAATTTCAGAAAAAGACCTCCAAAGTGAAATTTCAATATAGGTATATTAATAGGCTTTCAGCAAGTTACCTATCTCTCTTTTAATATATTATCTATATCTACTTTGCTTTTTCATCGGCTTTATTTATTAACTTATTATTTTATGTAATGATTATACCACTTTATATTTTTATTGTCAAACAGAAAATTTAACAAAATGCAAAAATATCAAATTTATATTATTTTATTTAAAAGTTCTTCTTTTAAATTATCTGAATCCTTAAATATATTATTTATTATCTCATTTTGTAATTTTTGTTTAATATCTTTTCTATTTACAAATTCATATAAATACTTTTCTTGTTGTTTTAATTTATTTTTTGCCATTACTTTATATGCTAAATTTGATTTTCTTGCAATAACATTATCATATAAATTTTGAATATTATATCTACTTTGTATAGAATACATATATAATTTTAAATTAGCTTTTCCAAAATCTCTATAATTTTTATTAATATAATCTAATGCTTGCTTTAAAAGATCTATATCATTTTCAAGATTTTTAATTTTTTCTACTAAATCAGACGTCTTGTATTTTGAAAAATCTTTTTTAGCTATATATAACTCAATTTTTTCTTTATACTTTTCTTTTAAATTTTCTTTTGCAATTTCTAATATAGATATATAATATTGACGATAATTTGCAATTTGAATACTATTTAAATTTGAATTATTTTTATACATTTTAAGATATTTTTCTTCATCAAATAAATAAATTATTTCGTCTTGCAATTCATCCATTATTTTTTGCATAGTTATATTATCTTTATATGAAATATCAAGATTAAATAACAAATTTTCTAAATTTTCCTTATAATTACTATTATCTAAATATTCTGGTAATATCTTTTTATTTTCTACTTTATCAAGTATTTCATATATATCGGTACTACCTTCATATGATAAACAATTATTTAAATTCTTTTTTATGTTATAATTTGCATTGTCTCTAATTTTTATTTGTTTATTTAAAAATAAATTTATTTGACTTTGATATCTATTATATATATAGTCTGTTATATTTAGTATATTTTCATCATTTAAAGTATTACTAAATAAAGCATTTTTTATTTCATCATAATATGGATAAACACTTAAATTTACATAGTTACATAGCTCTATAAATATATTTTCAAAATATTTTAGGTATTCAATTGTATATATATCATCATTTTTATTTTCAATATCTTCATTATATGCTTTTTTATGATTTTTAGCTCTATTAGATGATAGTGAAATTGAAGAAAAAATATTAAAAATCTTTTGTCTTTTTTCAAATGATAAACTACTCTTTAATTTATTCTTGCTTGAAATTTGAATAAGCTCAATCATACCTTTTTTATATAAATTTAATTTTTCTTTTAAAAATTCTAAAGCAATTATTTTTTTACTACAAACATCTTTTGATTTTACTAAGCTTTTTATATCTAACAAATACATAGGGGATTTTATATTTATATGAAAACTATTTTCTAAAATATCAATTGAATATATAAGTGAAAATATAATTTTGGCAGTATCACAAATCTCTTGCTTATATGATAATAATTCATTTAATACTTTTTTCTTATCATCTAATATGTTATATATTTCTTGTTCTATGTTATTTATTTGCAAATAAAAAGATGCAGAAAGTACATCTTCACATTTTGTTGATAAAATATCTGTTAATATATTTGATATTTCAATTTTTAACTTTTCTACATTTTTTCTATCTTCATTAGATAAACCAAATTTTGAAATTAGTAAATCCAATTCATTTTGTCTTTTATATAAATAATTAAAATCTTTCTCTATGCTTGTTAATACCGACATTTATACTACCTCTTTACTACTTTATATACTACATTTTCACACAAATTTATATCAAAGATTATAACACATTATGTAATATTAGTCAATATTATGTTATATATAAATATGTTACAGCTTTTAGTTTTAATATATAAATTATTTGATTTATAGTTTTTCTATTAATTATCTATAAATAAAATATATATTTTATAGATATCAAATTTACATATAAAAATAAAAAAAGACGAATTTAATAATTCATAAATTCATCTTTTTTTATAAGTTATTTAAAATAAAACTCCATTAAAAACTCCTTTATAGCTTTTATCGGGTTCTTTTTCATCTTCCTTTTTAGCCTCTTTTGACTTTTTTGGTGGATATATAACATAAAAAATATCAAGTAAGTTATTTTTTAACTTTTCATCTGTCATACCATCTAGATTACATCCCATAGAAACAATATGCGATTTGACTTGATCAAAATCAAGTTCAATAGCAAGAGTTCCTTTAGCTTCAATCTTTTTAAATTTTCCACCATATTTTTTACAAAATTCTTTTGCAACTTTATCGTTATACATATGACCTACTTTTAACACATTGTATCCTTTTTTTGTAATTTCATCTAAAAAATTTTCATTTTTTTTCATTTTAATTACTCGTATACACACTTGTATACTTCCCCTTTCTATATTTTTAGAAATGTTTAATTTTAAAACGAATTTATTATAGCACAATTTGTATATTATGTCAACATCTCTTGATAAATATAATAAAGAACTATTGATTTTTTATATAAAAAAATGTATAATAAATACATGAGAATAATTTATGTTAAAAATTTAAAATCTAAAGAAACTGTACAAATTGTAAATTATATATCAAAGTCATTTCCAAATCTTAAAAAATCTACTTTGTATAAAGCATTAAGAAACAAAGATATAAGAGTAAATGATAAAAAAATAAATGAAAATATAATGATTAAAAATAACGATAAAATAGATATATATATTAAAGACAATTTGTTATTTGATTTACCCAAAAATATAAATTATATATATAACGATGAAAATATAATTATTGCTTTTAAACCTCAAAATATTTTATCTAATGATGAGGAAAAAAATACACATAATAATAATACTCAAAATTATGAACCTACTTTTGAAGATTTAGTAAAAAAAGATTATAACGATGCAAAATTACTAAACAGATTAGATAGAAATACATCAGGACTTGTTATATTTTCAAGAAACCAAAAATCATATGATGCACTATATTCTGCTTTTAAAAATGGTGATATAACAAAAGAATATATAGCCTATGTTACTGGCTATAATTTTCAAAAGAAACATGATATTTTAACTGGATATATTTTAAAAGATAAAAAAACTTCATATAGCAAAGTATTAAAAGAAAAAGTAAATGGCTCAAAACAAGTAATTACAGAATATAATGTATTAAGTATAAATAAAAATAAAGATTTTGCTATTTTAAAAATAATTTTACATACAGGAAAAACTCACCAAATTAGAGCTCATTTAAAAAGTATTAATCATCCAATTATTGGTGATTCAAAATATGGTATAAATGAAATAAATAAAAAATTTAATAAGTATAAACAACTATTAATTGCATATAGCTATACTTTTAAATTTGATATAAACTCTCCTCTTTATTATTTAAATAATAAAAGATTTGAGTTAGACAAAAAAATATATACTAATATCTTAGGATGTGAATAAAATGAAAAAATATAAAACAATATTAAATTATGATAATTTACAAAAAACTGATAAAAAAAGATCCATACTAGATGCTGTATACGTATTTTCAATATGTTCCATTCTTGGATTTATTGTTGAGACAATATTTGTTTATATATCATCTGGTGTATATTCAAACCGCGGAATGTTATATGGTCCATATTGCCCAATATATGGTTTTGGTGGCGTAATTTTATATTTCCTATTTTGTAATTTAAAACCATCAAAAGCAAATATTCCATATGCTTTTTTAGTATCCGCTGTTTTTATGGGAGCTTTTGAACTTTTATCTGGTATTTTTCTAAAAAACATATTTAATGTAGAAATGTGGAATTATGATAGTATGTTTTTAGAAATTATGGATTATACTACTGTTCCAATACTTATAGGTTGGGGAATTTTAGGTACAATTTATATTTTCTTTTTACAACCATTATTACATAAAATAATTGAAATGATACCAAAAACAATGTTAAAAAGACTTGCAATATTAATAATATTTGTATATTTAATAGATTTTGGTTTATCTGTAAGACACATAATTTTAGATCCTGATTTTTTAAGAAAGATGGTAACTTTAGAGGCAAAACTTTAATGTTTTGTCTATTTTTATTTTCATTTTTATTTTTTATTAATAAATAAGTTATTTAATTTATATTTTTTATATAGTATACATGCACTATTTAATCTAATATTTCATAAAGTAAATTGAGGTGTTTTTATGATTAAATGTGCAATAGTAGGAGCTACAGGTCTTGTTGGTTCAATGTTTTTAAGAGTTCTTGAAGAAAAAAAACTACCTATTGATAAATATGTTTTATTTGCATCAAAGAAATCTAGTGGAAAAATTGTAAAATTCATGGATAAAAACTATGAAGTAAAAGAACTTACTAAAACTAGTTTTGAAGATGAAAGATTTGACTTTGCATTATTTTCTGCTGGTAGCAAAATAAGCGAAGAATATGCTTTAGAAGCAGTAAAAAATGGTTGTATAGTAATAGATAACAGCTCATATTTTAGAATGAACGAAAATGTTCCTTTAGTAGTTCCAGAAGTAAACTATGATATGATTTTTAAACATAAAGGAATAATTGCAAATCCAAATTGCTCTACTATACAAGCAGTAGTTATATTAAAACCATTACATGATAATTATAAATTAAAAAGAGTTGTATACTCTACATATCAAGCAGTATCTGGAGCTGGGATTTTAGGTCTTGAAGATTTAAAAAACACAAGTTTAAACAAAAAGCCAAATAAATTTGATTATCCAATATATAATAATTGTTTACCTCAAATAGATGAATTTTTAGAAAATGGATACACAAAAGAAGAAGAAAAAATGATAAATGAAACAAGAAAAATATTAAATTTACCAAATCTTAATGTTACTGCTACTGCTGTAAGAGTACCGGTGTCAAATTCTCATGGAGAAAGCATTAACATAGAATTTGAAAATGGTTTTGATATTATTAGTTTAAAAAAGATTCTTGCAAATTCTAAATCTATTGCTGTACTAGACGATATTTACAAAAAGATATATCCTCTAAATACTTTTGCTACTGGTAAAGACGATGTTTTTGTAGGTAGAATAAGACGTGATTTTAGTGTTAAAAGTGGTATAAATTTATGGTGTGTTGCTGATAATATAAGAAAAGGAGCAGCTAGTAATGCAGTACAAATACTAGAGATTTTAGTAAATAAAAAATTAAATAATATTTAATAAAACGATTAAAAGAGCTAAAAAGCTCTTTTAATTTATGCTGTTTTTCTTAATTCTTTTGCATGTTCAATTGCTGTTTTTGTAATACTTCCTCCTGATATTCTTGCAATTTCATTTATTATTTCTTCTTCAGTTAGATTTTTTACAACTGTTTTTGTTGTAAGATTATCTGTTACTTTTTTAACCATAAAATTGTGGTTTGCTTTTGCTGTTAATATTGCTTGATGTGTTACAGCAATTACTTGATGTTTTTTTGCTATTTTTCTTATTTTCTCACCAACTGCATTTGCCGCATTACCACTTATTCCTGTATCTATTTCATCAAAAACCAATATATCTTTGGTATCTGTTTCAAAAATAACTGATTTTAAAGAAAGCATAATACGAGATATTTCACCACCAGAAGCTATTTTAGCTAAAGCTTTAAAATCATCTCCTACATTTGTTTTTATTATAAATCTTACTTTATCTAAACCATTTTTATTAAATTCATTTTCACTATGAATAATTTCTACTTTAAATTTTGCATTTTTCATCTCTAAACTTTCTAATTCTTCATTTACACTTTTTTCTAAAATATCTATATATTCTTTTCTTATTTCATACATTTTATCTGCAATATCTTTCATTTGTTTTTTTATTTTACTTAATTTTTCTTTTACAATTTTATTATTTTCTTCAACATTTTCAACTTCAATTATTTCTTTTTGTATTTCTTCTTTATACTCTAATATTTCTTCTATTGTATTGCCATATTTCCTTTTTAAAGAAGTTATAATATCAAGTCTTTTTTCTATTTCATCATATTCTTCTTCATCAAAAAAACTTTCTTGTTTTTTATCTGTAATATCTCTTGATATATCCTCTAATTCATAATACATGTCCTTTATTTTACTTAGTTTATCTTTACAAGATACATCATAAGTTTCTATATTTTCAAAACAATTTATAACTGTTGACATATTATCAATAATATTATCACTTAAAATACTTGAGATGATATTTAAATTTTTAGATATTTTTTCATAGTTTCTCATAATATTTCTTTTTTCTTCTAAAGAATACTCTTCTCCAACTTTTAAAGATGCACTATTTATTTCATTTAATTGATAATAAAGTAAATCTAATTTTCTTTTTTTCTCTCTTTCATCACCATAATTTTTAGCAAGAAAAGACTTTAAATTACATGCCTCTTTAAAAAGTACATCATATTTTTCCTTATATTCTTTTAATTTACAAGATGCAAAATTATCTAATATTTTTATATGATTTTCTTCTTCTAATAGATCTTGATTATCATTTTGTCCATGAATATCTATTATATCCCTCATAAACTCTTTTAGAGTATTTACTGTAACAATATTACCATTTATTTTACAAGAGTTTCTTCCATTTCTATATATTTCTCTTGATACAACTATATTACTTGGAGTTTCATTTTCTTTAAAAATTTCTACTTCAACTAATGCAAAATCTTCATTATTTCGAATTAATTCTTTTTTAAATCTACCACCAGAAATTAAATTTAGTGAATTTATAATAAGACTTTTACCAGCACCAGTTTCTCCTGTTATAACATTAAATTTATCTTTAAATTCTATAGTTATATCATCAATTATCCCAACATTTTTTATATGTATATTTGTAATCATATTCCACCTCAAAAAAAGAACTTTTGTTTATATTAAAAATAATAACACATATGTTCTTTTTTGTAAATACTTTTTTAAAAAATAAAATAATTTTTATTAATTCAGCATAAAATATTAGTGGTGATATTATGAAAGAAGTTATAAAAAAAATAAACTTTAAAGAATTAATTATATGTATTTTAATACCATTTATTATTGGTGGTTTATTTTCTTTTTTATCTGGTGACATATCTTCAATATACGAAGAATTTAATAAACCATTTTTTGCACCACCAAGAATTATATTTCCAATAGTTTGGTCAATTATTTATTTTTTACTTGGTATTTCTTCATACATAGTATATCAGACTATAAAAGATGATAAAAATGATATGGATAATAAAAAAATACTTATAGTTTATTTTTTACAACTTTTAATAAATGCTACATACACTATTATATTATTTAGATTTAAATTATATTTTATAAGTTTTTTATGGACTTTACTTTTAATTTTTGTTCTTATTGTAATGATCTCTGAATTTTATGAGAAAAATAAATTATCAGCATATCTTCAAATCCCATATTTTATATGGTGTATATTTGCTGCCATTTTAAATTTCTTTATATGTATATTAAATTAAAAATAACTAACCATTCTTATGTGGTTAGTTATCATTCTTTTTTTGTTGTATAATTTTATTTATATTACCTATAATATCGGTTGAAATAAATCTTAATAAAAAAACTAAAATTTTATTTTTTATACCTGGTATTATTACCTTTTTATTATAAAACATTTTTCTTACTGCATATTTTGATATATATTTGCTACTCATTGGTTTTACTGAAAATTTAATACCAATATTTTTATTAAAATTAGTATCTACAGGTCCTGGTAAAAGACATGATATATTAGTTTTTATATCTTCATACATAATACTCTTTGTATACATGTTCACAAAAGATTTTGTTGCATAATAACAAGACATATATGGTCCAACACCAAAGGCTGCTGTTGAAGATACATTTAAAATATAATTTTCTTTACTATCATATTTTTGCAAATATAATTTTGTTATTAGATAAACAGCTTTTATATTTACATCTATCATATCAAGTTCTTTTTTATAATCTATATTTTTTACATTTCCAAAACTACCAAAGCCAGCACAATTTACAATAACTTTAATATTATATTTATCATATATTTTATTTAAAGTATCCTCTAACACACTTAAATTTTTTAAATCAAGTTCATATTTTATAATTTTAGTTTTAATATTTTTTTCTAACTTTTTTAGATTATCTTTTTTTCGTGATATTGCTATAATATTAAATCCTAAATTAGAAAGTTCTACTGCTATATCATATCCTATACCAGAAGATGCACCAGTAACAAAAGCATATGGCTTTTTTGAATTTTTATTATTTTCATTTAACTTTTTATTCTGATTTTCAATTAAATCCATTTTTGAATTTATTCTTGAGAAATATACATTTTCTTTAAAAATCTTTTTTATAAACAAATAAATCAAATATCCAGTAATTATTCCAAGTAAATTTAATAACACATCATCTATACTAAATACTTTTGGTCTTAGTAACTTAAGTACACCTATAATAACTGAAAATATTATACTAAACTTTATAAGTGATTTAATATTTTCATACTTTTTGTATATAAGTGGAAGAATTATACCAATTGGAATAAATAAAAATAAATTTATCGTAAATTGGTTTAAATACATATTATTATCTATATTTGTTAAAATATCATATATTATCTTAAATGGAATTATATTTATACTACCAAATCCAAATACAAAATTTATACCATTTTGTGTTATTTCTATATCAGGAATTATAGTTTTTACGCATATACATACTATAAAGCAAAACAGAAAATATAACATTAATTCATGTTTTAAAAAGTTTTTCTCTTTTTTTATATATTCATTTTTATTTATATACAAATATCTAAAAATAAAATAAAAAGGAGAAAATAATAAAATATATATAATCATAAAACTTATCTCAGACATTATATATTCCATATTATCTCCTCCACTCTACATTTTTATTATATAGTACTTACCATATTTTCTTTGTAATAACCATCTAAAATCTTGCAAATTGCAATTTTTAAAATCATCTTTTTTTATTATATAAACAAGTCTTTTATTTAAATAAAAATAAAAATTTGTTTTAGTCTCATATACTCTATATATCTTGCTATAATCTATTTTTGAAGTTGAATTTTGATTTGTTATTACAAAATAATTGTCATAAAATTTAAAAGAATTTTCAACATTTTCATCATTTAGTAATTTATCGCTTTTATATATACTTCTTGTTGATATTCTTGGCATAAGTATTATAAACAATATAAAATATACAAAAAGTGCTAAACAAATTACACCTTCTACAATACCACCTAAAAATATATTTGCTACTCCCATAAATCCAAGTATAATTATAAAAGCTATTAAAAATGAGATATAAACTACATTTTTTCTATAAAAATGAAATTTATTCATTTTTAAATATTCTTCATATGTATATCTAGTTTTAGCACTAAATAATACTTTTTCATTATCTTTACTCATATTCTCTCCTAAATTTTTTTTAATTTATCTACTAAATCTAATTTTTCCCATTCCATATCTTTAGCATTTTCTCCAAAATGACCGTATGTTGTTAAATTTTTATATATTGGATTTCTTAAATTCAATTTTTCTATAATTCCATTTGGTGTTAAGTCAACAAGTTCTCTAATTTTATTTGATAATTTGTCTAAATCTAAATCTTTATTGTCTGTTTGAATATTTAAAGATACAGGTTCTTTTACACCAATTGCATATGCAATTTGAACAGTACAATTATTACAAAGACCAGCTGCAACTATATTTTTAGCTATATATCTTGCAATATATGCACCAGATCTATCAACTTTAGTAGGATCTTTTCCACTGAATGCACCACCACCATGTGGAGCAAAGAAACTATAATTATCTACAATTATTTTTCTTCCTGTAAGACCAGCATCACCAATTGATCCACCAATTACAAATCTACCAGTTGGATTTATTAATATTTTACAATCTGTATTTAAATTATATTCTTTTAATACCTTAAAAATAATTTCATTTTTTATATATTCTTTAAATTCTTTTTCATTAAAATCTTCTAAATGTTGAATAGACATAAGCACTGTATCTACTCTTTTAGTATCAGTATCCATAGTTATTTGTGCTTTCATATCAGATCTTGAATATTTAAATTTTCCACTTAATCTATCTGTATTTGCTTTTTTTAAAAGCATATTTACAATTTCATATGCAAGTGGCATATAATATTTTGTATCATTACATGCATATCCTATCATAAAGCCTTGATCTCCAGCACCACCTATATCTACTCCTTGTGCTATATCTTTAGATTGTAACTCTAAATAGTTTTCAACTTTTGGTTTTATATCATAATATCCTACTTCTTGTATAACATCATTTACAATTTTTTCTACATCAATTTTTGCATTTGTTGTGATTTCTCCTGCAACAATTACATGATCACTTTTTATCAAAGTTTCACAAGCAACTCTAGAATATTTATCTTGTTTTAAACATTCATCTAAAATCGCATCTGAAATTCTATCACATACTTTATCTGGATGTCCTATGCCAACACTTTCTACTGAAATTAACATTTTAATTCTCCCTTCTAAAACATATATATTTTAACATAATATCTCTTTTTTTTCAATTTTTTTATGTTATTTTATTTTACTATTTTAATTTTTAAATGAAAACATCACTTTTTATTATATAATTAAATCAATAAAAAAAGAAACTTAAAAAATTATTTTCAAGTCTCCTTTTATATTAAACACTAATACTTGTCTTAACATTATTCATATCAACAACCTGTACATAAATGATTTCATTTTCTATATTTACTAAATTTTTATATAATGTATCACCATCAACTGTAATTTCATCTACAATTTCATTATTTTCATTTAATAAGTTTATTTTACTTATTCCGTCCAAATCATTTACATTTAGATATATACTATTTTCAGCTACTTTTGTAACTGAGATGTCTGCCTCATCTGTAGCAACTATTTCTTTTTCACTAAACAGTGACATTAAACTTATTGGTACTGTAACTTGACTTCCCTTTACTACATTTGAATTTGAACTTTTTGTTGCTATCATATTGTCTACTAAACTTGATGTTTCTTGAGTATAATTTACTGTTATTTTTGCTCCATTTTGTGTTGCTGCATTATAAAACATAATAGTATAATTTGCAACATTTCCTAAAATAGGTATTGTAGTTGTTAAATTATAACAATGAAAAAACATATTTACCATATTTGTTACGTTACCTGTATCAGATTCGCTTAAATCTAAATCTACCAAATTACTGCAATTCTGAAACATAGCACTCATACTTGTTACATTACTTGTATTCCATTTACTTACATCTATTTCACTTAAATTACTACATCCACTAAACACAGAATTCATATTTGTTACATTTTTTGTATCAAATCTACTTACATCTATTTCAGTTAAATTTTTACAACCTTCAAAAGTTGAAAATAATGTTGTTACTTTACTTGTATTCCAATTACTTACATCTATTTCTGTTAAAGCACTACAATTATAAAATATACTCCCCATGTTTGTAACATTTGATGTATCCCAATCACTTACATCTATTTCTGTCAAACTATTACAATTATAAAATATACTCTTCATGTTTGTAACATTTGATGTATCCCAATTGTTTACATCTATGACAACGCTATTCTTAATACAACAAAAAATTGTGAGTGAACAGGATTTCAACTTGGTAATAAGAAAAAATTTGTGAGTGTTTCGGATTTAAAGACCAAAAAAAGAACAAACCATTTCTGATTTGCTCATATCACTATTCCTAAAAATTGTAATTTATATAATAGCATTTTCCATTGATTTTTCTTTTGTAACTTTTTCACCTAAATAATTAGCAAGCTT
>CALWOE010000004.1 GCA_944383035.1 uncultured Clostridia bacterium | reverse complement strand
TAAACTATATAATATAAATGTTAGGAGTGATATATTTGTTTAATATATTTTCAAAAGAAGGGTTAGCACTTTTTTTTTTTATTTTTCCTGCACTTTTGTTATCTTTATCTATTCATGAGTTTGCTCATGCATATACTGCATACAAACTTGGAGATATGTCACAAAAATATAGAGGAAGATTAACTCTTGATCCATTTAAGCATATAGACATAGTTGGATTTTTATGTATTATGCTTTGTGGTTTTGGTTGGGGAAAACCAGTACAAATTGTAGATACTAATTTTAAAAATAGAGCAAAGGGTAATGCAATAGTAGCATTTGCAGGTCCTTTTTCTAATATTTTACTTGCTATATTTTTTGCAATAGTAATAAAAATATTGTCAATGACTGGTGTATTAGGTTTAATGGCTACAAATAATATAGGAATTATTTTAATTCAGATGTTATCCGTTACAATTTATTTTAATATAGTATTTGCAGTATTTAATATGTTACCAATTCCACCATTTGATGGGTCTAAAGTATTATTTTATTTTCTACCACGTAAATATAAAAATATAATGTATACTTTAGAAAAATATTCACTTATTATATTATTAGTCTTAATTATAACAAATGTACATTATTATATTGTCGGACCGATAGTTAATTTTTTACAATATTTACTTATTTTATTTATAAATCTATAAGGAGAAATATATATGATTGGACTTAGTATAGAATCAAGTTGTGATGAAACAGCAGTAGCTATTTTAAAAGATGGAAGAGAAGT
Organism: uncultured Clostridia bacterium; assembly: GCA_944383035.1. Taxonomy (GTDB): domain Bacteria; phylum Bacillota; class Clostridia; order TANB77; family CAG-465; genus CAG-465. Next base: position 42,174 of record CALWOE010000004.1, on the reverse strand, counting down.
TTTAGCAAATGTTGTTTCTACACAAATAGACATACATAAAAAATATGGTGGTGTTGTTCCTGAAATAGCATCACGTGAACATATATTACATATTTCATATGTTGTAAAAGAGGCTTTAGATAAAGCAAAATTAAAATTTAAAGATTTAGATTATATAGGAGTTACATATGGGCCAGGACTTATTGGTGCTTTACTTGTAGGAGTATCATATGCAAAATCTCTTGCATATGCATTAAATATACCAATTGTACCAACCCATCATATATCAGGTCATATAGCTGCAAATTACTTAACATATCCTGATTTAAAGCCACCATTTTTAGCACTTGTTGTATCTGGTGGTCATACACATTTAATTAATGTCAAAGATTATACAAAGTTTGAAATAATAGGTAAAACAAGAGATGATGCAGTAGGAGAAGCTTTTGATAAAGTAGCACGAACTATGGGACTTCCATATCCTGGTGGACCACAAGTAAGTAATTTGGCTCAAAATGGAAAACCAACATATAAATTACCTAAAACAAAATTTGATAATTATGACTTTAGCTTTAGTGGTATAAAAACTGCAGTAATAAATTTAGTGCATAAAGAAAAAGATAATTTATCAAAAGAAAATTTATGCGCAAGTTTCGAAAATACAGTATGTGAAGAATTAGTAGATACAACTATAAAGGCTATGAAGGATTTAAATATAAAAAATGTTGTACTTGCAGGCGGAGTATCTGCAAACAGAGTATTAAGGCAGATGTTACAACAAAAAGCAAGTAAAAATTCATTTAATTCATATATACCAGATCTTAAATATTGTACAGATAATGCTGCAATGATAGGGTCAGCTGCATATTATAACTATATTAATGGAAAATATTTTGATATAAAAGACAAACTTGATCTAAATGCAGTTGCAAATTTAGAAATAGATAAATAAAGAGGTGAAATATGTCAATTTTTGCAATTTCAGATTTACATTTATCATTTGGAGTAGAAAAGCCAATGAATGTTTTTGGTAAGATTTGGGATAATTATGAAGATAAAATAAAAGAAAATTGGATAAAAAAAGTAAAAGAAAATGATACTGTTATAATACCAGGTGATATATCTTGGGGAATGACTTTAAATGAAACAAAAAAAGATTTTTCGTTTATAAATAGTCTACCTGGTAAAAAGTTAATAATGAAAGGAAATCATGATTATTATTTTAGTACAAAAACTAAATTAGATAAATTTTTTAAAGAAAATAATTTTGATACCTTAAACGTGTTATATAATAACGCTTATGATGTTGAAGATTATATTATATGTGGTACACGTGGATGGGGAAAAATTGATGGAAATAGTGCAGATTTAACAAGAAAAATAATAAGGCGTGAAGAAATAAGACTTAAAATATCATTAGAAGAAGCAAAAAAAATACAAGAATACTATAATAATAAAAATATAACCAAAAAAATTATTGTAGCAATGCATTTTCCACCATTTACAGGAAAATTTGAAGAAATTTTAAATGAGTATAATGTATATAAATGTATATATGGTCATTTACACGGATATGGCCATAGTATGATAAAAGAAGGAAAAATAAAAGATGTGATATATATCATGGTTTCATGCGATTATACTAATTTTGATTTAATACGTTTAGATTAATATGTAAGATATGATATTTAGGGATATAAAAAATATATCTCTAAATGTTTTTTTCTATATATTTTTACTTAGTTTTTATATTTTTGAATAAAAAGGTTGAAATTTTGTTTAATAAATGTTAAAATATTAATGTTAGTTTATAGGGGCATAGTTCATCGGTAGAATAAGAGTCTCCAAAACTCCAGAGCTGGGTTCGATTCCTAGTGCCCCTGCCATTAGAATGATTCAAACCTACGTAGTTTGTTTATATAAATTTAAAAGGAGATGGATTTTATGGAAATGATTTCTTCAGATAAGTATATAAAAGAAAAAGAAAATTTAACTATTGAACAATTATTAGAAGAAAAATATCAGTTAGAAAAAAAGATAAATGAAATAGAAAAAGATATTACTAATAATGTACCAGATATTTTCAATGGTGGTAGAGATACTAGACTAAAAATGTATAAGGAATACTTATTAAAGTTAAATGAATTAATAGAAAATAAATAGAAAGGTAATAGCAAAATTAAAAATTTGGAAACTCGTTCAGTTTCCGTGCCATTTAGTCGTCATATTGACGGCTTTTTTTTATTTTCTATAACTTTTAGATAAATTTATTTGACATAATTTATATATTATGATATAATAGCAGTGCATTATTAAATTGGTTTTCTTAAATTATAATTGATAGGAGGAAAAAAAAATGAGAAGACTTTCTAGAAGACTTTATCTTACTGGGGTAAAAAATTTAAATGTAGTGGTTTTGGTAAACAACCAAAAAATGTTAGTTTATACTGATTCTGATGGTAAGTATTCTACTACAGCAGAAATGTTAAATCCTGATGGTAGCGTTAAATATTATCATGACGAAGATGATAAGGAGGTGTTTGAGCAAGTTTACTATGAAGAATACATGTATGGTGGACTTATCGCCACTTATTTAAGAAGTAAACTAGATGATACGATGTATATAAGTGTGCTCAATGCTATTCCTAATTCTGAGGTATTTCCATTTCTTATGCAAATTAAATATGAAAATGGTAAACCATTTTTATATGATGATTTTAAGAAGTTTATTCCAAAAGATAAAACTGTTTAAGTTAAAAAAAATGCAAATTATTTTTAAAGGTCTCAATTATTTTTGAGATCTTTTTTTTGAAAAAAATTTTTTACATAAATAAAAAATGTAAATTAGTTATGTATTATAAAAATATATAAAATATAGTTATAAATATACTGTAAAAATATGTAAAAATTATTGTATTTTTTTACCAGTTAAATCGACATTTTTTTTGTAAAAAATACTTGACTTTAATTTTTCTTAATGGTATAATTCAAATCAGTAAAAACACAATATATTGTATTTTATAAAACACATAGGCACAAGGGGTGGTATTTGAATGATTACAATGATAATCAAAAGAGATGGAAGAAAAGTTCCTTTTAATGTAGAAAAAATTTCAAAAGCAATATACAAAGCGGCAGAGTCAGTTGGTGGTAGTGATTATCAAGAGGCACAAAGACTTGCGTTTAAAGTTTGTGATTATATTGAAGAAAATTTGAATGTAAAATATCCTTCAGTAGAACAAATACAAGATGCAGTAGAAAAAGTTTTAATTGAAGAAGGTCATGCTTCTACAGCAAAAGCATATATAGTATATAGATCAGAAAGAACAAAACAAAGAGAAATGAAATCTGATATTATGCAAACATTGCAACATTTAACATTTAAAGATGCAAAAGATAGTGATGTTAAAAGAGAAAATGCAAATGTAAATGCAGATACAGCAATGGGAACAATGCTAAAATATGGTTCTGAAAGTGCAAAAAAATTCTATCAAATGTTTGTATTAAAAAAAGAACATGCAGAAGCACATATAAATGGAGATATACATATACATGATTTAGATTTTTTAACACTTACTACAACATGTTGTCAAATTGATTTAATTAAATTATTTAAAGATGGTTTTAGTACTGGTGAAGGTCATTTAAGAGAACCACAATCAATTGGTTCATATGCAGCACTAGCAGCAATTGCTATTCAATCTAATCAGAACGATCAACATGGCGGTCAATCAATACCAAATTTTGAATATGCAATGGCAATTGGTATTAGAAAATCTTACAGAAAATTATATTTAAAAAATTTAAAGAAAGCTATAGAACTTTTAACAGATAATAACGGAACAGAAGCTGTAAAAAGAATGGTTATGAACAAAATAAGTGACGCAGATATATTACCACAAGTTCAAACAGCATTAGATTTGTTAAATGGTGTAAATGCAAATTCTTCTAATGTAGATGAATTATTTGAAAAAGTAAGAGAAAATAAAAATATAATAAATTCATTAAATAAAACAATAGAAATTTTAAATGATATTAATAATAGTGAAGATGTAGCACAAATGATTGCTGATACTATATTAGAAAAATATAATGTATATCCAACCCTTGAAGATACAAGTGGATATATGAAATATGAAAAAGAAGAATTAACAAAAAAATTTGGAAATAAATTGGCTGAAAAAATACAACAATTTGCAAAAAAATATGCAGAAGAAGAAATTACAAGAGAAACATATCAAGCTATGGAAGGTTTTATACATAATTTAAATACTATGCATTCACGTGCTGGTGCTCAAGTTCCATTTTCTTCTATAAATTATGGTCTTGATACAACACCAGAAGGTAGACTTGCAATGAAACAAGTATTACTTGCAACAGAAGCTGGTTTAGGTCATGGAGAAACACCTATATTCCCAATTCAAATTTTAAAAATTAAAGATGGAATAAATTATAATGAAGGTGAACCAAACTATGATATATTTAAACTTGCATGTAGAGTATCTGCAAAAAGATTATTCCCTAACTTCTCATTTATAGATGCACCATTTAATTTGGAATATTATAAACCAGGTGACTATAATACAGAAATAGCATATATGGGATGTAGAACAAGAGTTATGGCAAATAATTATGATAAAACAAGACAAGTTACTTGTGGTAGAGGTAATTTAAGCTTTACATCAGTTAACTTACCAAGACTTGGTATTCTTGCAAATCATAATATAGATAAGTTCTTTGAGTTGTTATCTGATAAAATTGATTTAATAATAGATCAATTATTAGATAGACTTGAAATACAATCAAGAAAAAAAGCTATGAATTATCCATTCTTAATAGGACAACATGTATGGCTTGACTCAGAAAAACTAAATCCAAATGATGAAGTAAGAGAAGTTTTAAAACATGGAACTTTAACATTAGGATTTATAGGTCTTGCAGAGTGTTTAAAAGCTTTAATTGGTGTACATCATGGTGAAAGTGAAGAAGCACAAGAGTTAGGTTTAAAAATAGTTGGATATATGAGGCAGAGAATGGATGAAGCTAGTGAAAGAACTGGTCTTAACTTCTCACTTATAGCAACTCCAGCTGAAGGGCTATCTGGAAGATTTGTAAAAATAGATAAAAAGAAATTTGGAGTAATTCCAGGTATAACAGATAAAGAATATTATACAAATTCATTCCATGTACCTGTATATTATAAAATTTCAGCATTCAAGAAAATAGAAATAGAAGCACCATATCATAACTTTACAAATGGTGGACATATTAGTTATGTTGAACTTGATGGAGATCCAACAAAGAATTTAGATGCGTTCATTCAAGTGGTTAGATGTATGAAAGAAAATGGAATTGGTTATGGAGCAATAAACCATCCAGTAGATAGAGATCCAATTTGTGGTTATACAGGAATTATTAAAGATGTATGTCCACATTGTGGAAGAAAAGAATATGATGATAATTCAACTGGTTTTGAAAGAATAAGAAGAATAACAGGATATTTAGTAGGAACAGTAGATAGATTTAATAACGGAAAAAGAGCAGAAGAACACGATAGAGTAAAACATGATGTAAATAGTTATGAAAAAATTTAATATTTAAATTGTAATTTAGATGTAGTAATAGATATAGCAAAAATTATAATTGCTATATCTATATATTTAATTTAGGGGGAGATTAATATGAAAATTAATGTTATTGGTGGAGAAATGGAACAAAAAGAAATTGATAAATATGTAGATCATGTTATGCAAAAAAATCCAGGAAAAATGATTGATACATTAGATATAAAAATAGATGGTGAATATGTAGATTTAAATTATACTTTTGAAAATGTACCATTTGAAAGAATAAGAAGAATAACAGGATATTTAGTAGGAACAGTAGATAGATTTAATAATGGAAAAAGGGCAGAAGAACATGATAGAGTAAAACATGATGTAAATGGTGCTTATCAAAAATTCTCTTGTTGTTAGGTAACAAATATGGAACATGAAGATTGTATAAAACTTGCAGGAGTGGTAAAAGAATCTACTGTTGATGGACCAGGATTTAGGTATACAATATTTACTCAAGGATGTCCACATAATTGTCCTGGATGTCATAACCCGGAAACACATGATATAAATGGTGGAGAATGGGTAAAAATAGATGACATAGTTTGTGACATAAACAAAAATCCACTACTTAAGGGTGTAACTTTATCTGGTGGTGATCCATTTATTCAAGCTAAAAAGATGGCTATGCTTGTTGAAAAATTAGATAGAAATAGATTGGATGTTATTTGTTATACTGGTTTTGATTATGAATATTTAATAAAAAATGCAAATGAAAATAATGGATTTTTAGAACTATTAAAAAATACAGATGTATTAATAGATGGAAAATTTATACTTGATTTAAAATCAGATAAATTACCATATAGAGGTAGTTTAAATCAACGTTCAATAGATGTAAAGAAAAGTTTAGAACAAAATAAAATTGTTTTATATAATTTTTAGTAAAAAGGAGTAGTTATGCACTGTTTAAAATGTGGTTGTGAGGAAAGTAAAGTTGTAGATTCAAGATCTATAGAAGAAGGAAATGCAATTAGAAGAAGAAGAGAATGTCTAAATTGTAAAAATAGATTTACAACTTATGAGAAAATAGAAGTTACACCAATTATGGTTATAAAAAAGAATGGCTTAAGACAACAATTTGATAGAAATAAAATTATAAATGGTATGATAAGAGCCTGTGAAAAAAGACCGGTTTCTATAGAAGAAATTGAAAAAACAGTAGATGAAATTGAAATAGAAATTAATAATTCTTTAAAAAGAGAAGTTGAAGCTTCATATATAGGTGATATGGTAATAGAAAGATTAAAAAAATTAGATGAGATTGCTTATGTAAGATTTGCTTCAGTTTATAGACAATTTAAAGATATAAATGAATTTAAAAAAGAATTAAATAAATTACTAAAGTAAAATTAAAGTAAAGTTAAAGAAAGTTATAAAAATGGCTTTCTTTACTTTTTTTTTACTTTGTGATATAATGATGCCGTATTTTAATAACTATCTAAGAATAATTATTTAGGAGGTAATTTGTATGTTAAAACAAGATTATGTTTACTATGATGAGGTATCAAAAAATATAGTAAATGATGTAGCAGATGTAATTAATCGACAATCAAATAATGTTATTGATTTTATTTACTTAATTTCAGATAGTTTAATTAATGAAACAAAGTCTGAAAATGATAAAGATTTAAATAATTATTTAAGTAATTTAAGAGGATGTTGCAAAAGCGCTAATATTAATTTTATTTTTTACATGTATGAAAAAAAACATTATACAGTAACATGTAAATATAAGGATAAATATAATATGTTAGATATGTTGGCAAAATACATTGATTTATTATATTATCTGGAAAAATTAAATAAAGTAAAACCAAAAAATTAAAGAAAGTTTTATACTTTCTTTATTTTTTTTTAGTTAATTATCTATGAAATTATATATAATTACATTTAAAATATACTTGCTATCTATCAAAATGATAGATAGTTTTTTCTTGACTAAAAAACGTCTGTTTAGTATAATATATATGAGGTAAAAATATGAAAGTTGTAAAAGTTTTGATAAATACTTCGGTAAAATCTTTAAATAAAGTTTATGATTATTTAGTACCTATTACTTTAGAAGATAAAGTAGAAATTGGAAAAAGAGTCGAAGTAAGTTTTGGAAGAAAAAATGAGGAAGGAATAATTGTAAAGTTATATGAAGAAACAAAAGAAGATTTAAATTCTAGAAAATATAAATTAAAAGAAATAACTAATATATTAGATGAAATATCATATATAGACGAAAAGAAACTAAAACTTGCTAAATATATATCATATATATATTTTTGTAATGTTTATGATGCATTAAAATTAATGCTACCACCTGGAACATCATCAAAAAAGTCAAATAAAAGTCTAAATACAAAACAAGATATATATGTAAAAGTTATTAAATCTGAATATGAAATAACACAAGAGATTGAAAGTGGCGTTATAAAAAGTGGAAATCATATAAGGTTACTTAAATTTTTGCTAGAAAATGATAATGTGTTAATAAATGATTTAATAGATGGACTAGGTATTTCAAGATCAGTTATAAACACAGTTAAGAAAAATGGTTATATAGAATTTATAAAAAAAGATAAAAAAGTTGATTTATTAAAAAATATAAAAGTAGAAAGAACATATAAATTAAATCCAACAAATGAGCAAAAAGTTGTAATAGATTCAATATCAAAAGATATAGATATTGGAAAATATAAACAAATACTTATTCATGGCGTAACTGGAAGTGGAAAAACAGAAGTATATTTACAATTAATAGAAAAAGTATTAAGTAAAAATAAAACAGTAATTGTACTTGTGCCAGAAATTTCACTTACATATCAAACAGTAGTAAGATTTGTATCTAGGTTTGGTAATAATATTGCTATACTTCATAGTAAAATGACAATAGCTCAAAGAAAAGAAGAATATAAAAGAATAAAAAATAATGAAGTGGATATCGTAATTGGTGCAAGATCTGCAATTTTTGCTCCACTCGATAATATTGGACTTGTAATAATTGATGAGGAACATGATTCAAGTTATTATTCTTCTACAACACCTAAATATTCTACTAAAGATATAGCATCATATATTTGTAAACAAAACGATGCTATTTTAGTATTAGGCTCGGCAACACCTGAAGTCACTACATATTATAAAGCAAAAAATGGTCAAATAGACTTGTATGAAATGAAAAATAGACCGGGAGTATCAGTTTTGCCAGAAGTTGAACTAGTAGATATGAAAGAAGAAAGGCTTTTTGGAAACAAATCAATATTTAGTAATTTATTAAAGGATGAAATAAGAAAAAACATTGAAAGAAATGAACAAACAATGATTTTTTTAAATAGAAGAGGATATAGCTCATATTTAAAATGTAATGATTGTTCATATATATTTAAATGCAATAATTGTGATGTTGCAATGACATATCATAAATCAAATAATTTACTATTGTGTCATTATTGTATGCAAGCAATAAAAAATGTTGATACATGTCCTATGTGTGGAAGTCAAAATATATCTAGTAGTACTATAGGAACACAAAAAGTAGAAGAAGAATTAAATATGTTGTATCCTGGTATTTCAATACTTAGAATGGATGCTGATACAACAATAACAAAAGATGCACATCAAAAAATATTAGATGAATTTAGGAATAAAAATATAAATGTTTTGGTTGGTACACAAATGATAAGTAAAGGTCATGATATACCAAATGTTACTTTAGTTGGAATTTTAGGTGCAGATTCTATGTTATCGATGAATGATTATTTGGCTTCTGAAAAAGCTTTTTCTAATATATCGCAAGTTTCAGGAAGAGCAGGAAGAAAGGATAAAAAAGGAAGAGTAATAATTCAAACTATAGATGTTGATAATAAAATATTACAAGCAGTAAAAGATCATAGTTATAATGATTTTTATGAAAATGAAATTTCATTTAGAAAAAATTTTCTTTATCCACCTTTTCAAGATTTGATCATATTTGAACTTATTTCAAATAATCAAGAAGAATTAAAAAAAGAATCAAACATATTATATAATATATTAAAAGAGGATATAGATAATTTATATAAAGTTTTTTCTCCTAAATCACCATATATTCAGAAAATAAATAATAAGTTTAGAATATATATTGTTGTAAAAACTATTGCAAATACTAAGTTCTATAACAATATATATATTAAAATAAATAAGTTTAATAAAATAAAGAATAAAAATATATCTTTTATTATTAGTAAAAATCCTCATAGTATGATTTTATAATGTTGAAAATTTAATTATTATATGTTAGAATATAATAGTATAAAGTATTTTTATACAAAATACCATTAATTTTTTATTTTAGATTTACTAGTAATATTGCGCTATCAATATTACTAGTTTTTGTTAAAGGAGGAATTTGTATGGAAAAGTTGAGTTTTAAAATTGAAGGAATGCATTGTATGGGATGTGCACTTGGTTTAGAAGAAGAAATCGAAAAATTAGATTTTGTAAATAAAGTTGAGGTGATTTTTGATACAAAAACTATGATATTAGAAGTAGACTCAGAAAAATATGATTATAATAAAGTATCAGAAACAGTTGAAAAATTAGGATTTAAAATTGTAAAGTAAGAAGTATATAAAAAAATGTTGAAAAAATTTATATTTTATAGTAATATATAAGTATAATAATAAAATAACTTTATTTTAATTTATTTTTTAGGGGGGCTGTTTATGTATAGTAGTAGTGCTAGTGCGTATATTGCAGGAAATGCATTTGCGACAATTATGGGAGTTTTTGCATTTTTGTTTGTAATAGCTATTACAATTGGTATTATATCAATAATTTCAATGTGGGTTATATATAAAAAAGCAAATAAACCTGGTTGGGCAGCTATAATACCTATTTATAATACATGGGTATTACTAGAGATAGTACATTTACCATGGTGGTATTTAATTTTAATGTTTGTACCACTTGCAAATATTTTTGCTTTAATTATGACAAATGTATATCTTGCAAAAAGTTTTGGTAAATCAGGAGCCTTTGCAGTAGGTCTTATATTTTTACCATATATTTTCTATCCAATACTTGCATTTTCAAGTGCTAGTTATCAAGGATAAAATTTTTAAAACTTGGAATTTATATTTCAAGTTTTTTTATATATTTATTTACAAATTTCGATTTTTCTTTTTGTATTTTATTTTTAAATTTATTGTAACAAAAAAATATATATGGTATAATTATTAACAGACATTAGTATATTAAGAAAGAGGTGTAAATTTATTGGCAATAAAAAAACAAACATTTATGAATGGTGTACTAGTCATAATGTTTTCTCAAATTTTAATTAAATTACTTGGATTTATATATAGAATAATACTTACTAATTTTCCGGAATTTGCAGATGTTGGTAATAGTTATTATGGTTCTGGATTTCAAGTTTATACTTTAATACTAGCTATAGCAACTATGGGAATACCAAATACAATATCAAAACTTGTATCTGAAAAAATGGCAATTGGTGATAAAAGAGGAGCACATAGAATTTTTAGAACCGCTATGGGAGTATTTACAATAATTGCAGTTATTTTCGCATTATTACTTTTCTTTGGTTCAGAGTTTTTATCAACAACAATATTGCAAAACCCTGGTGTAAAATATACTTTAATGGCACTGTCTCCTGCAATTATATTTGTTGCAATGTCTGCTGTACTTAGAGGATATTTTGTTGGAATGCAAAATATGATGGAGTATAGTAAAGCACAAATAATAGAACAAATTGTAAATAGTGTATTTTCTGTAATTTTTGTTGTAATGTTACTTGGTTCAACACCAGAAATAATGGCAGCAGGATCAACACTTGCAACTACAGTTGCTGCATCAACGGCATTTTTGTATCTTTTAATGTATTATAATAAAAATAAAAAAGATATTTGGGAAGAGGTAAGAAAATCAGAAAAGTTTGCTATTGAACCAACAAAAAAAATTGCAAAAAAATTAATAGCATATGCAATACCAATTTCGTTTGCAAGTGTAGTAGTAGCTTTATCCGGTGTAATTGATGTTGTAACCGTTGTAAGAGGGCTACAAGATTTTGGTTATTCGATAGTAGAAGCAAATGAAAAATTTGGTGTTATACTTGGAAAAGTTGATATACTTGTCTCAATTCCACTTTCTTTAAATGTAGCATTTTCTGTTGCTCTAGTTCCTTTTGTATCATCAGCACTTGCAAAAAACAAGAAAAAAGAAGCTGTCGATAAAATAAACTTTTCAATGAAAGTCTCATCAATAATTGCATTACCATGTACGGCTGGTTTATTTTTACTCGCAACTCCAATATTTGAGCTTATATTCCCAAATGCTCCAGGTGGAGCAGAGCTTTTAAAAATACAATGCTTTATGATAGTATTTTCTGTTGTTGCACAAACATTAAGTGGTGCATTACAAGGGTTTGGAAAATTAATGGCTCCAGGAATTTGTTTATTTATAGGTGCAGTTGTTAAATACGTATTAAATGTTATATTTATTCCTATGTATGGTGAAGTTGTACCAGCAATTACAACAGTTATATATAATGCAATTTCATTTATTTTATCATTTATTATATTATATAGAACAATGAAAGAAAAACCAAATATATTTGAACTCTTTATAAAACCACTTATTGCTACTATTTTAATGAGTTTTGTGGTAATTTTAACAGAAAAATTACTGAGTTACATAAATCTAGAAAATGCTGTTACTACAATAGTAACAATAATTGTCGCAATCATAGCATATGCAGTATTTTTAGTGATATGTAAAGTTATGAGTAAAGAGGAGATAAAACAACTACCTTATGGTAACAAAATATGTCAAGTTATTGAAAAAGTAAAAAAAATATAATAAAAGTGTTGACTTTAGTGGTTGTTTGTAGTAATATCAATAGTGTAAACACTACGGGTGCTTACATAAAGGGGGATTTATCATGAATAAAGCTGAATTAATAGCTAAAATTGCTGAAGAAAGCAAATTAACAAAAAAAGCTGCAGAAGCTGCATTAGACGCATTTGTAAAAAGCGTACAAGGAGCACTTAAAGATGGAGAAAAAGTTCAATTAGTTGGCTTTGGAACTTTCGAAGTAAGACAAAGAGCTGCTAGAAAAGGAAGAAATCCACAAACTAAAGCTGAAATCAAAATACCAGCATCTAAAGCTCCAGTATTCAAAGCAGGTAAAGCTTTAAAAGAATTAGTTAATAAAAAATAATTAAAAAGTATTAAATCAGAGGTTATCTCTGATTTTTTTGATAATAAAAAACTTGAAACTTAAGTTTCAAGTTAATTTTTTATTTTTTCTTTATTATTAATTTGAATATCAATTATTATTGGAATTGTTAATTTCTTTAGTGTTATCATCATTCTCAAAAACAAGAGGTTTTATTTTTTCATCAAGAATACTTGTACAATAAGGACATCTAGTTGCTTCAATTTTTATATCACTTAAACAATAAGGACATTTTTTAGTTGTAGTTTTTGCAATTTGTTCTTCTTTTTTAGCATCTTTTTTATTCATTTTCTTAAGAATTGATACTATTATAAAAAGAACAAAAGAGATTATAAAAAAGTTAATAATAGCATTAATTAAATCCCCATATGATATTATAATTGCACCAGCATTTCTTGCTTCTTCAATTGTTTCAAATTTTCCACCTTTTAAAGTTATAAACAAAGATGATAGATTGTTATTGTTAGTTATAAGACTGATAACAGGAGTAATTACAGAAGATACAATAGTATTTACAATATTTGTAAAAGCTGTACCAATAACAACACCAATAGCAAGATCAATAGCATTACCTTTAATTGCAAATTTTTTGTATTCATCCATAGTCTTTTTTGCGATTTTTCTTGTTTCTTCTTGTTTTTCTTTTATTATACGTTTTGCTTCTCCTTTTTTTTCATTTACTTGTTTTGCCATAATTCACCATCCTTATTATTAATTTCATTGTAACTATTTTTTATTTTAGTTATAATGTTATTAGTAAGTAACTGTTTAATTTGCCAAGTAGCTTTTCCATCAATTTTTTTATCTTTATTATTTATTGAATTGTTATATATTTGGTTTATAACATCAGACATATCGAAAGTTAATGTATTTTTTTGTTTATATTTTTTAGCAATAGATAAAACTAACTTTAATATATTATCTTCTAGATTATTATCAAAATCCTTTTTATCTGTAATTTTTTTTACCATAAATACTTCATCATCATTAAAATCAAATATAGTAAAATTATCGTTTAAATATGATTTTTTTAAAATATTTTTTGTGTTAATATCACTTGTCATTATTAATATATATTTGTTATTTTTTAAATTTTCCATAAATATCTCCTTTTGTTTAAAGGTATAAAACTATAATAATTATACCATTTTAGACAAAATTTTACAATATTGTTACAATTAATACATATTGTTTACTATTTTTTTATTTATTGTTATAATTTAAATATATAAGGGGGTGCAAAATTATGGATGACATGAATAATAATCCAAATATGGGTTATGTTCCAAATTTTGATGATTTAAACAAAGGTGGCAAGAAAAAATTTGGAATATTGTCAGGTGTTTTTGCTGTTATTACAATACTTCTTTTCGTTTTATTTTTATTTTTAACTACAAAGTCTAGTGATACTGTAGATGTACGTAAAGCGGATTCAAGAAAACAAGGTGTAAATTATACATTTAATATTTTAGCTGGTTCTTTTGGAAGTATGGAAATAAATAATGAAATGTACGATTTTTATTTAGCATTAAATTATAACAACAAAGAAACAGCTGTTGTAGCAATACCAGAAAGTAAAATGTTTAGTTATCTAGAACAAAAACAATATTTAGAAGAAGGAGCAGACAAGTTACCTGATTATATACAAATAACAGGAGCTGCATATAAAATAACTGATGAAATTAAGAGCGCAGCCATTGAAATGGGTAATCCAATATTTGGGGAAGGAAACTTAAATGCATCTAATTTTGATGAGAACATTGGAACATATTTTTTAGCTGAGGATATTAGTCCTGCAGTACAAGGATATGGACTTATCTGTTTATTTTTTGGACTGGTTGCATTTGTTTTAACAATTATATTTTTAGTAATATCTAGAAATTATGTAAAATCAACACAAAGAATGTAAATAGTATAGGAAAAAATTTAATAAAAAAATAAAAATAGAGAACAAAAGAGAAATATGGAGCTTATAATATGAAAAAAGTAAATAAAATTAATTATTTGAAAAATAATACTAGTAATAAAAATGGTGGAGTTCTCTTAATTTTAATCTTAATAGTAATAGCTGTTATATCATTTAGTATGTATTTTTACAAAAAAACAAAACCAGTAGAGAGCGTTTTAGTAAATTATGCTACAAAAGAATCACAAAAGTCCCATGCATATTCAAATATGTTAGCGGGACCGTTTGCTACGATAATAATCGGTGGTGAAAAAGAAGAATTTTTCTATTCGTTAGATAGTGATGCTGGTAGATTATGTATTGTATCTTTTAAAGAAGGAGAAAGTTCACGTTATTACCAACAAATAGAAGCTGCAACATATGAAAATCTAGAAGATTTACCAGAAAGTGTTAAATTAGAAGGTGCATCAAAAAAAATGCAGGACGAATTAATAGAAATTATTATAAGTAATTTTAATACATCTTATGGGTATGAATTTCTTAACGAGACATTAGTAAAGAAAAATTTCGGAGAATATTATCTAGCAGTAGGTGAAAGTTCTAGTAATGGAGAAGATATATTTTTAGTTATTAGTATTATAATAATTTCGTTTATAATAATAAATGTTGCTATAGCTAATGATAGAAGAAGATATTATTAATAAAAGTGCTTTTTGCACTTTTTATTTGTTTTTAAGTTGATTTTTTTAGTATTGTATAGTAGAATATATAAAGTTTAAAAAAGGAGAGTATAATGATAGAAGCAAGTGGAGTAACATTAAGATTTGGGAAAAGAACATTATTTGAAGATGTAAATATTAAATTTACAAAAGGAAATTGTTATGGAATAATTGGTGCAAATGGCGCTGGAAAGTCAACATTTTTAAAAATTTTATCAGGAGAAATTGAACCAAGTGAGGGAAACATTATAATATCAAAAAATGAAAGACTTGGAATATTAAGACAAAACCATTATGAATTTGATGATGTAAAAGTATTAGAGACTGTAATACGTGGAAATTCTAGATTATATGAGATAATGAAAGAAAAAGATGAGCTATATCAAAAAGAAGATTTTAGTGAAGAAGATGGAATAAAAGCTGGAGAATTAGAAGCTGAATTTGCAGAACTTAATGGATGGATGGCAGATTCTGATGCAGCACAACTTTTAGAGGGACTTGGAATAGATGTATCATTACATGATAAATATATGCGTGAACTTACTGGTCCACAAAAAGTTAAAGTTCTTCTTGCACAAGCATTATTTGGAAATCCAGATATATTACTTTTAGACGAGCCAACAAATAACTTAGACATTGCAGCTATAGATTGGTTAGAAGAATTTTTAATTAATTTTGAAAACACTGTTATTGTTGTATCACATGATAGACATTTTTTAAATAAAGTTTGTACACATATTGCAGATATTGATTATGGAAAAATAAAATTATATGTCGGAAATTATGACTTTTGGTACGAATCAAGTCAACTTGCACTAAAACAAATGAAAGAATCAAACAAGAAAAAAGAAGAGAAAATAAAAGAATTGGAAGATTTTATACGTAGATTTAGTGCTAATGCTTCAAAATCAAAACAAGCAACATCAAGAAAGAAAACTTTAGAAAAAATTCAGTTAGATGAAATAAAACCATCAACAAGAAAATATCCATATATAGAATTCAAACCAGAAAAAGAATCTGGAAAAGAGATTTTAGAAGTAGATAATGTATGGAAAGAACAAGATTCTGTACAACTATTAAAAAAAGTATCATTTAAAGTTTTAAAAGGAGATAAAATAGCATTACTTGGTGATAATGGTATAGCAAAAACAATGCTTTTTAAAATTTTAATGGGTGAAGAACAAAAAGATAAAGGAAAAATTACATTTGGAAAAACAATAAAAGCATCATATTTACCACAAGACAATGAGAAATATTTTAAATCTGATAAAACAATTGTAGAATGGATAGCTGATGCGTATAACATTACTGATGAAACTATTATTAGAAGCTTTTTAGGTAGAATGTTATTTTCAGGTGAGGAGTCTTTAAAGAAAGTAAATGTTTTATCTGGTGGAGAAAGAGCAAGATGTATGCTTGCAAGATGTATGCTTGAAAATCCAAATTTAATATTTTTAGATGAGCCAACTAACCATTTGGATTTAGAGAGTATAACAGCACTTAATAATGGGCTTATAAAAAGTACAGCTGAAATGATATTTGTATCACATGACCATCAATTTATTCAAACTATTGCAAATAGAATTATAGAAATAACAGAAGATGGTATTATAGATAAAAGAATGACTTATGATGAGTATTTAGAATATAAAAAATCATTAAATAGTTAAAAAATAAAAGAGTCTGAAATAAATTTTTTCAGACTCTTTTTGTAAATCTTTCAGATTTTGAATAATTTTGCAAATTGCATTTTGAATTAAATAATTCTTTTAATAGATTTTCGTTTAATACAATTGCATTTTCAAACTGAACAAACAATTTGACGATATTCTTTTTTGCTTTGATCAAAAAATATTTTTCTTCAAGTTCAATACTAGTATACCAAATACTAGATGAAGTTAACATTTTAATAATGTTTTTTTCATTTTCACCAACCTTAATAATGAAATAATCTTCCATTATATATCCCTCCTAAATTATTGTTGGGTAATCTTTTTTGATTACAAATTATATTATATCATAAATAATAAATTATGTCAATTAAACAATATATAACAAAAAAACATTATATATATTTAGTTTGTAAAATATATTGAAAAAAGTTTTCATTTAGTGTAAAATAAAAAATGTTAAAGAGGAGAGATAGTATGAAAATAACATTTTTTGGCGCGGCAAGAGGCGTAACAGGATCTTGTCATATGGTACAAACAGAAACAAAAACATTTTTAGTTGATTGTGGACTTTTTCAAGGAAGTTTAACAGATCAAATGTTAAATTATGAAGATTTTCCATTTAATGTTCAAGATATAGATTTTATGGTTTTAACTCATGCACATATTGATCATAGTGGAAGAATTCCTAAATTATATAAAGCAGGATTTAAAGGGAAAATTTATGCAACAACAGCTACTAAAGATTTATGTAGTATTATGCTTGCAGATAGTGGACATATACAAGAAAAAGAAATTGAATGGGTAAACAGAAAAAGAAGAAGAGCAGGAAAAAAAGATACTGAACCAATTTATACAGCTCAAGATGGTATTGATTCAATTGATTTGTTTTATGGAATTGAATACAATGATACTATAAAAATAGATGATAATATTTCATTTAAAATGGTAGATGCAGGACATATGTTAGGATCTGCAATAGTAGAGTTTTATATAAAAGAAAATGGAAAAGAAGAAAAAGTAGTATTTACTGGTGACCTTGGAAATGTAAATATGCCAATAATAAATGATCCAACATATATATCATCTGCAGATCATTTAGTAATGGAATCTACATATGGTAATAGATTACATGGAAAAATGGAAGATCAGTCTGCTAAATTTATAGAAATATTACTTACAACTATAAAAAGAGGAGGAAATTTAATTATCCCTTCATTTGCAATTGGTAGAACGCAAGAAATATTATATGAGATAAATAAATATGCAGCACTAAAAGGTATTGGAGATGAAATAAAGAAAATACCTGTTTATGTAGATAGTCCACTTGCAACAAGTGCTACTAAGGTATTTGAATCTAATCCATCATATTATGATGAAGATGCACTAAGATATCTATTAAAAGGTGATAACCCATTAGATTTTCCAAATTTACATTTTGTTACTACATCAGATGAATCAAAAGCTTTAAATGAAGATTTAACACCAAAAGTAATTATTTCTGCTAGTGGTATGTGTGAATTTGGTAGAATTAAGCATCATTTAAAACATAATCTATATAGACCAGAATGTACTATACTATTTGTTGGTTATCAAGCAGAAGGTACACTTGGTAAAAAAATTGTAAATGGAGAAAGACTTGTAAAAATATTTGGTGAAGAAATTGCAGTTAATGCACAAGTAAGCTATTTAGATGCTTTCTCTGGTCATGCAGATAGAGATGGATTACTAAAGTTTATTGAAAAAATGGATAAAAAACCAAAAAATATTTTTATTGTTCATGGTGAATATGAAAGTCAACAAGCATTAAAGAATCATATATATGATAAATTTAAAATTAATAGTGTAATTCCATCATATCAAGAAACATATGATTTAAATGGTTCACTTATAAATTCTGGAATTAGTGAGTATAAATCTGTAAGATTTGATATATTAGAAGATTTATCATTCTTAAAAGAAGATATAGATACTATGACAAATAAAGTAAAATCAAACTTAAAACGTAATGTTGAAACTGAAGAATTACAACAAATAAAACAAGCTTTAGAAGAATTAAAATTGAAAATTCAAGATATAAAAGAAAATAGTAGATAAGATAGTTTATAAACATATTTTTTGTTGCAATTTTTTTTTTTATGAAATATAATATATAACAAAAGGAGAGATTATCTTGAATGAAAAACTAGAAAATTTTAAAAAAGAATTAGTTGGTAAAAGAATAGATGTAATTGGTTTAGGAATAAGTAATATATCTGTTATATCATATCTTTTAAGTTTAAATATAGATATTAACATTTATGTAAGAGATGAAAATGAAAATTCAAAAGAAAAATTATCAGAAGAATTTTTAAATAATAAAAAATTACATTTAAATTTTGGAAGCACTTATCTAGATGATTTAGATAAAGCTGATTATATTTTTAGAAGTCCTGGTATTAAACCATTTCTACCACAAATAGAAAATGCCGTAAGAAATGGTAGTATACTTACATCTGAAATAGAGCAAGTTGTAAATCTTGCACCATGTAAAATTATTGGAATTACAGGAAGTGCAGGAAAAACTACAACAACAACTCTAGTAAGTGAATTTTTAAAAAAATATAAACATAATGTATATGTTGGAGGAAATATTGGTACTCCACTTTTTGATAAGTTGGATAAAATAACAAAAGATGATTTAATTGTATTAGAGTTAAGTAGTTTTCAACTTATGACAATGAGAAAAAGTCCAAATTATGCTTTAATTACTAACATATATGAAGATCATTTAGATTATCATAGAGATTTTGAAGAATATGTTAGTGCAAAAGAAAATATATTTATTCATCAAAAAAAAGATGATTTATTTGTTATAAATAAAGATGATAAATATTATGATAGATTTTTAGGGAAAGTAAAAGGAAAGGTATTAGAATTTTCAGAAAATGATAATATAACTAGTGGAGCATTTTTTAAAAATGGTAAAATATATTTAAAAGACAAAAACAATATTGCTTTTGTAGTAGATGTAAATGATTTAAAAATAATTGGTAATAAAAATTATCTAAATATATGTAGTGCAATATGCTTAGTTAAAGATTTTGTAGATATAGAAGATATAAAAGATACACTTATACATTTTAGAGGAGTAGAGCATAGATTAGAATTTGTAGATATTATTGATAATGTTTCATATTATAACGATTCTATTTCTACAACTCCTGGTAAAGCAATTGCTGCTCTTACTTCTTTTGATAAAAAGATTATATTAATTGCAGGTGGTTCTGATAAAAATTTAGATTATACACCGTTTGGAAAATATATTGTAAAAGCTTCAAAATATTTAATATTACTTGGTGCTACGAGTAAAAAAATTAAAGAGGCCGTTTTAAAAGTTGATAAAGACTTTAAAATAAAAGAAGTATCTAATTTAAAAGAGGCAATTTATTATTCAAAAGAGATTGCAAAAGAAGGAGATATAGTTGTAATGTCTCCTGCATCAGCATCTTTTGATATGTATAAAAATTATAAACAAAGAGGGAAAGAATTTAAAGAAATTGTATTAAATTTAAATAGGTGATTATATGAAAAATAAAGTTGTGTTAGGAATTTTGTTAGTATTGTTAGTTATATGTGTTGTTTTTGTATGTTTATTTATATATTTTAATAATAAAGATACAAATATTTCAAAAAAAGATAGTGTAAGTGTTAATATAAATAAAGATATGGAAATTGCACAGTCAAATTTAAGGGTACCAAAAGATGTTGTTGCAAATGTGCCAATATTTATGTATCATTTTGTATTAGATGATTATGGTGAGAATCCAGATGTTGAAAATTTTATAAAACCATCAACTTTAGAGGCTCAATTAAAATATATAAAAGAAAATAATTATGAACCAATATTTATAAATGAAATAGAACATCTAGAAAATTATACAAAACCAGTAGCCCTTACTTTTGATGATGTTTTTGTTTATTTTTACGATAATGCTTATCCATTAATTAAAAAATATAATATTAAAGTAACATTAAATATTATAGCAGATTATATAAATGGTGAAAATTATCTTACAACAGAACAAATTAAAGAAATGTTAGATTCTGGTCTTGTAAGTGTTGAATCTCACACTTTAACACATAGAGAACTTATATATTTATCAGATGAAGAAAAGAAAAAAGAAATACTTGATTCTAAACAAAAATTAGATGATTTATTTGATATAAATGTATCTACATTGTGTTATCCTGTTGGAAAATATAATGATACAGTAATTGATATTGTAAAAGAAAAATATAAATATGGACTTATGATGACAGGAGGAGTATATAATTCTAAAAAACATGATTTATTTGAAATACCAAGAATTTATGCAAATAGAAGTATGAGTTTAAATACCTTTGCAAATTATTTAAGTACTTCATATGTAAAAGTTACATGGTAATAGTTTAGTTTAATGATTGTTGACATAAAATAAAAAGTGTGATATAATAAATTCGTAAAATAAAAGAAGTCTTTATATATAACTATATAAAGAAAAAACTAATTAGGAGGGTTTATTATATGAAAAAAGAAATTGAAAGATATCAAGAGAAATTGGATAAAGTTATTAATTTTTCAAGAAAAGAAGGAAGACTTCCAAGAATGAATGAATATGAATTAAAAGATATTTTGGATGATGTATATCCATATTTGATTTCTGAGAAAGATGTTGCTATGGATTTGCAGTTTTTGCTAATTGTAAAAGATAGGCTAGAATCATATCAACGATTACTTCTTGAAGATCTTCTTGAAGATTATCTTTATTTCCCGTTAAGAAAAAAAATGCTTACTGAAAACTTTTCAACAGATAAAAAAGTTGAAATTTTAGAAAGTGTGGCTAAATTTTATTAAGGTTAAAAAAAGTTTGAATTTATTTTCAGACTTTTTTTTGCTTTAAATACATAATTCATATAAATTTTCATTATATAGTTGACAAAATAAATTGTGTATTGTATAATAGTAAAGTAAAAAAACTTTACACTTGGAGGTTATATGGAAGATAATATTAAAATGACACTATTATATGATATTTATGGTAGTTTGCTTACTAAAAAACAAAAAGAGATTTTTGAACAATATTATATATATAATCTGTCATTACGAGAAATAGCTCAAAATATTAATATATCTTATCAAGCTGTAAGGGATAGTATAAATTCAAGTAAAAAAATGTTACAAAATTTTGATAATAATATTGGAATGTATAATTTAAAGAAAAATATACATGATGTATTAGAAATTATAAAAAGAAGTGATGATTTAAATTTAAAAAAACAGGAGATAATAAATCTTCTAGAAAGTAAAAGTGAGGATGATATATAATGTTTGATAGTTTATCTGATAAATTACAAAATGTTGTAAAAAAATTAAAAGGACAAACAAGGATTTCAGAAAAAGAACTTGATTTAATGTTAAGAGAAGTTAAACTTGCTTTTTTAGAAGCAGATGTAAATTACAAGGTAGTAAAGGAATTTATAGCTTCAATTAAACAAAAAGCTCTTGGTGAAAAAGTAATGCAAAGTCTTACACCTGGCCAACAGGTAGTAAAAATAGTTAAAGATGAATTAACTGATCTGCTTGGTAGTTCTGAATCAAAACTTAACATATCATCTAATCCACCAACAATTATAATGCTTGTTGGTCTTCAAGGTAGTGGTAAAACAACTCTTTGTGGTAAGCTTAGTAATTATTTAAGAAAAAAAGGTAAAAAGCCACTTATGGTTGCATGTGATGTATATAGACCCGCTGCAATAAAACAATTAGAAACAATAGGAAAAAGCTTAAATATTGATGTATATAGCGAAGAAGGAAATACAGACGTTGTTGAAATAGCTAAAAATGGTATTAAAAAAGCTCATTCTAAATTATGTGATGTTGTAATTATAGATACAGCTGGTCGTTTACAAATAGATGAAAAACTAATGAATGAATTAGTTGAATTAAAAAGAGAAATTAAACCACATGAGATTATGCTTGTTGTGGATGCCATGGTTGGTCAAGAAGCTGTAAATATTGCATCTACATTTAATGAAAAATTAGGTATTGATTCTATTACAATGTCAAAACTTGATTCTGATTCACGTGGTGGTGCAGCGCTTTCAGTTAAAAGTATTACTAAAAAGCCAATTAAATTTGCATCTGTTGGTGAAAAATTAAGTGACTTAGAACCATTCTATCCAGATAGAATTGCATCACGTATACTGGGAATGGGAGATGTTTTATCAATTATTGATAAAGCAGAAGAAGCATTTTCATTAGAACAAGCAGAAGAAATGGAAAAAAGATTAAAGAAAACAGATTTTACTTTAGATGACTACTTAATGTATATGAAAAAAATTAGAAAGATGGGATCATTTAAACAAATACTTGGTATGCTTCCTGGAGTTCCAAAAGAATTAAAGGATGTAGAAATTGATGAAAAATTACTTTTAAGAATAGACGCAATTATCTTATCTATGACAAAAGAAGAAAGACAAAATCCACGTATTTTAAATGCTTCTAGAAGAAAAAGAATTGCAAAAGGTAGTGGAAATAAAGTAGAAGATATAAATAGATTTATGAATCAATTTGAACAAATGCAAAAAATGATGAAAAAAGTAGCAAATGGAAAGTTCAAATTACCGAATTTTAAAATGTAAAAAATATATAGTTATAAATTTTAAGGAGGTGACAAAAGTGGTAAAAATAAGATTAAGAAGAGATGGATCTAAAAAATCACCATACTATACAATGGTAGTTGCTGATTCAAGATATCCAGCAGATGGTAGATTTATAGAAAAAGTTGGAACATATAATCCAATGGTTGAACCAGTAGAACTTAAAGTAGACACTGAAAAAGTAACTGAATGGATAAAAAAAGGTGCTAAACCTACAGATACAGCATTAGCACTACTTAAGAAAGCTGGCGTAGAAATATAGGGGTGAAGTTATGTATAAAGAATTATTAGAATTTATTATAAAAAATCTAGTAAATCATCCGGATGAAGTATTTGTTGATGAAACAACTACTGACGAAAAAGTAAAACTTAAAGTTAAAGTTGCAAAAGAAGATATGGGTAGAGTAATTGGTAAAGAAGGAAGAATTATAAAATCTATTCGTGAAATATTCTATGCATATGGTTCTAAAGCAAAACAAAAAATTAGTGTAGATATTGAGGAGATAAAAGATTAATGGAAAGTGTTTTAATAGGTAAAATAATAAATACACATGGTATAAAAGGAGAAGTTAAAATTTTTCCATATACTGATGATATTAATAATTTTTCTTATCTTAAAACTATTTATTTGGATGAAAATTTAACTGATAAATATGAAATAATTAAAAATAGAGTTTCTAAAAATGTAATCATATCAAAATTAAAAAATGTAGATGATATGAATGAAGCGGAAAAACTAAAAGATAGATATATTTATGTAAAAAGAGACAGCTTACAACAGTTAGAAGAAGGCACATATTATATAAATGACATATTAGGTTTTTGTGTAAAAACAATAGATAATGAAATACTTGGAACTTTAAATTATGTTTTTAATAGTGGAGCAAATGATGTTTATGAAGTAAAAACTAAAAATGATAAATTTATATATTTGCCTGCAATTAAAGATGTTATTAAAAAAGTTGATATAGATAAAAAAGAAATTATAGTAAAACTTATGGATGGGTTATTATAATGAGAAATTTTATCGTTTTGACTTTATTTAAAGAAGCATTTAGCGGATTTATAGATACAAGTATTATTAAAAGAGCAATAGACCAAAATATAGTTAATATTCATTTGATAGATATAAGAGATTATTCTTTAAATAAACATAAAAAAGTCGATTTTCCACCAGTAGGTGGTGGTAGTGGTATGGTAATATCACCTGAACCATTAGGTTTAGCTATTGATAAAGCTTATGATTATTTAAAAAATGATATAAAATCAACAAATGATATAAAAATTATATATATGTCACCTAGAGGATTTTTACTAAATCAAAAAATGTCTTATGAGTTTGCAAATACAAAAAATGACTATATAATAATATGTGGTCATTATGAAGGTATTGATGAGAGAATTATAGAAAAATATAATGTTTTAGAAATATCTATTGGTGATTATGTTTTAACTCAAGGCGAACTTGCTTCACAAGTTTTTATGGATAGTGTAATAAGACTTATTGATGGAACTATAAAAAAAGAATCACTTGAATTTGAGTCACATACAAATGGCCTTTTGGAATATCCACAATATACAAAACCAATTTTGTATGATAACATGAAAGTACCTGAAATTTTACTTTCAGGTAATCATCAAAAAATAGCAGATTATAGAAAAATGGAATCTATTAGAATTACTAAAAAATATAGACCTGATCTTTTAAACAAAATATAAAAAACTAATAATGTAAATATCTAATTTAATATTTTTATTTAAATTAGTTAATAAATAAAAATAAAGGAGGGAAAAAAATGAATATAATAAGAGCAATAGAAGAAGAACACAAAAATGATAATAAATTTGACTTTAAAATTGGTGATACAGTAGATGTACATGTTAAAATTAAAGAAGGAAATAGAGAAAGAATCCAAGTATTCACTGGTATAGTAATAAAAGTTCAAAATTCTGGAATTAATAAAACATTTACAGTAAGAAAAATCTCTTATGGCGTTGGTGTTGAAAGAACATTCCCATATTATTCACCAAAAATAGCTAAAGTTGAAGTTAAAAGAGCTGGTAAAGCTAGACGTGCAAAACTTTATTATTTAAGAGATAGAGTTGGTAAACAAGCTAAAACTAAAGAAAGAATAGAAAATAACTAATTTTTCTTTAAGTATCAATGCTTTTACACAATAAGTATAAAAAAAATAAAAAAATAACACAAAATGTTTGCAAAGTAATATGATTTGTGTTATAATATAGATGTACTTCATATATAAACCGAGGAGAAATCCTAATGATAGTACATGACTTTGGGGGACGAAAGTCCCCTTTTTTGTTGTTTTTTTTATTACGTTGTATATATAATGGGTTGAAGATATATAAAAGCATATCTTCAACTTTTTTATTATATATTGTATATTTTTTTAAAATTAGTTATAATAAAATTAATTAATTGTGATTTATTATTTATTGGAGGAATATTCTTATGTATAAAGCTAAGTTTTTAAATTATTTAACAATTATTTTAGGATTACTTACAATTATTACGGCTTTTTATACTGCAAATGAAAAATTAAGCCCTGGATATCCAATTTTACTTCTTATTTTAACATTAATAGTAAGAGGTATAAGTAATGCATATATTGATAAAATAACAAATTTAAATAAAAAAGATAAAGAAATGTTAGAAAATTTAACTTATGGAATTGAAAGAGAAAAAAAGAAAAAAATGACAGTAAAAAAGAAAATAAAACAAAAAAATCTAATAAGAAAATAAGTAGAAAAAGAAAGTATAGTAATAATAAGAAGAAAAATCAATAAAATATATCTATCTATTTTGTAAAAGATAACATAATTTTTTGACTTTTTATAAAAAAAATGTTAAAATAATAATGTTGAAAGGAGATTAATATGGCAAAAAAAGTAGTAGCAATAGTTGGTCGTCCAAACGTTGGTAAATCTACATTATTTAATGTTTTCGCAGGAGAAAATATATCTATAATAAAAGATATACCTGGAGTTACAAGAGATAGAATTTATGCAGATTGTACATGGCGAGGTACAACTTTTCAAATAATTGATACTGGTGGTATAGAGCCTACATCTGATGATGTAATATTAAAGCAAATGAGAAGACAAGCTACACTTGCTATGGAAGTTGCAGATGTTATTGTATTTATAACAGATGTAAAGGCAGGAGTTACTCAGTCTGATATGGAAGTTGCTGAAATGTTAAGACATACAAAAAAGCCAGTAATACTTGCATGTAATAAATGTGACAATGTAGGAGAACCTCCACTTGAAATATATGAATTTTATAATTTAGGACTAGGCGAGCCAATTCCAATATCTGCTGGTAGAAAACTTGGAATAGGAGAATTATTAGATGAAATATATTATAAATTTGACGATAAGGATTTACAGGTAGAAGATTTAGACGCTATAAAAGTAGCGATTATTGGTAAACCAAATGCTGGTAAATCATCCCTTGTAAATAAAATTTTAAATGAAGAACGTGTAATTGTATCAGACATTGCAGGAACTACAAGAGATGCGGTAGATTCATATTTTGAAAATAAATTTGGTAGATATGTGTTTATAGATACAGCTGGAATAAGAAGAAAAAATAAAGTATATGAGCAGCTTGAAAAATATTCTATATTAAAAGCAAAAATGGCAATAGATAGAGCAACTGTATGTTTGATTATAATTGATGCTACAGAAGGTGTAACTGAACAAGATGAAAAGATTGCTGGTCTTGCTCATGAAGCCGGAAAAGGTGTAATAATTGTAATAAATAAATGGGATTTAGTAGAAAAAGAAACGAATACATTAGAAAAATACAAAAAAATGGTGTATAATAAATTATCATATTTAACGTATGCGCCAATATTATTTATATCTAGTAAAACTGGACAAAGAGTAGATAAAATATTCCCACTTATAAACGAGGTAGATAAAAATAATAATCTAAGAGTAAAGACTGGTATGTTAAATGATGTTTTAGCTGAAGCAATTGCAATAACTCAACCTCCATCAGATAAAGGAAGAAGACTTAAAATTTATTATATTACGCAAGTATCAGTTAGACCACCTACTTTTGTTGTTTTTGTTAATTCAAAAAAATTAATGCATTTTTCTTATTTAAGATATATAGAAAATCATTTACGTAAATCATTTGAATTTAAAGGAACACCAATACATATGATAGTAAGAGAAAGATCAGAAGAAAAATAATGTAGGAGGTTTATATGAGTTTTTATTATATTTTAATATTTTTAATTGTTTATCTTATATGTAGTATAAATCCTGCAATTATAATATGTAAAAAAAAGACTGGCGAAGATATACGTAAACTTGGGAGTGGAAATGCAGGAAGTGCAAATGCTGTAAGAGTACTTGGCAAGCCACTAGGTGCACTTGTTATTATTTTGGATGTATTAAAAGTACTTTTAAGCTATTATATTGTCACAAAAATTTCTGAAATTTTTAAAGTAAATATAGATTATATAGTAAATTCTATATTTATACTTGCAACTGTAATTGGTCATGGCTTTCCTATTTATTATAAATTCAAAGGTGGAAAAGGAGTTATAGTAGGTATAACAGCAGCACTTTTAATAAATAAAAATGTGGCTATATGCGCTTTAATAATAGGATTTATTGTATTTATAATTACAAGAATATGTTCACTTTCAACACTATGTGGACTTGTAGTATATCTTGTAATGTCAATAGTTATGATGCCAGAATACATTGTAAGTGTTTTAATAGCATCTGCAATAGTTTTATTGAAACATAGACAAAGTATACAAAGACTTATAACAAAACAAGAATGGAAATTAAATTAAAATAAAAGTATGTAATAAAAAAGGGGTAATGAAAAATGGATAAGATTTTAGTTTTTGGACATAAAAGTCCTGATACAGACACAATAACATCATCACTTGTTATGGAAAAATATTTAAAAAATAAAAATATTGATGCAAAAGCAGTAAGACTAGGTAATGTAAATAAAGAAACAAAATATGTATTAAATTATCTTAAAATTGAAGAACCAGAACTTATAGATACTTTAGAAGATGGCCAAAAAGTAGTATTAGTAGACCATAATGAATTTGCTCAAAGTGCAAATAACATTGAAAATGCAAAAATTATGCAAGTTGTAGATCATCATAGAATTTATGGTTTTGAAACATCAGAACCAGTAAATTATAGAGCAGAAGCTGTAGGATGTACTGAAACAATTCTTTATAAAATGTTTAAAGAAGCAAATATGGAAATAGAGAAAAAAGAAGCTATTTTAATGTTATCTGGAATAATATCAGATAGTTTATTATTCAAATCTCCAACTTGTACAAAGGAAGATATTGATGTAGCAAATGAACTTGCAAAAATAGCTGATATTGATGTAAATACATATGGACTTGAAATGTTAAAAGCAGGAACTGACTTATCAGATTTATCAGCAGAAGAACTTGTAAAATTAGATGCAAAAGAAGTAATGCTAGGTAATGTAAAAGCAGTAATTGATCAAGTAAATACAATTAGTATAGAAGATATGTTAAAAAGAAAAGAAGAGTTAGAAAATGAAATGACAAAAACTATAAATGAAAAATCATTAGATGTATTTGTGTTACTGATTACTGATATTTTAAACAGTAATTCACAAGTAATTACACTTGGTAAAAGATGTGATTTAGTTGAAAAATCATATAATGTAGAATTAGTTGATAATACAGCATTTTTACCTGGTATTGTATCTAGAAAAAAACAAGTTATACCAGTAATGACACAAAATGCAAAATAATAAAAATAACGAACTTACAGTAAAGTAAGTTCTTTTTTTATATTACCATTTCAAATATTCCAATTAAAATTAATATTAAAGCGGCGATATATTCTGAATATTTTTCTATATTTTTATTTATAACTTTTTTTCCTATATTGTTACCAATATATATAAATAAAAAACTTGTGATAAATGTAAATATAGTTGTAAAAATTATACTAATTCCTGTTATACTTGCAGCAATTGAGGTTGCAATATTATTTGGGCAAATTCCAAGACACAACAAAAATATATTTTTATAATTAATTGTATAATTTTCGTTTTGTTTAGTGTATTCAATTTTATTATTTTGTGTAATATCATAATTAAAGTTATTATTTTTATCTTGATTTATATATTTTTTTACGCTTATTATAAAGGATATAATCCCCATTATTATTAAAGATATACTACCTATTAAATTAGTTATATTTTTTGTTAAAAAACATGTTATATATTTTGAAAAATACATAGTAAAAAAAGTTATTAAAGTTATAATTATAGATATAATTATACATTTTTTATAGCTTATATGTATTTTTTTTATACCATATGAAATTCCTACTATTATATTATCAAAATTAGTTGATAAACTAAATAAAAAGGCACTAAAAATTGAGACTAAAATATGAAACATTTTTTCTCCTTTCTTTAATAATATATAAAATGAAATTTTAAACAAAAATGTGAAAATGAATAAAAAAGTATCTAAAACATATATTTTATAGTAAAGTATAAGGTGAATTTTATGATAATAAAAGGTTTTAATTTTAAGAGTAATAAAATATTTTCAATAATTTTAATAGCTATTATAATAGCTATAATTTTAATACTTGTAAGTTTTTATTTAGTACATTTAAATTATAAAGAAAAAACAAAAGTGGATATTTTAGATATTTTGGATAAGAAAAATATTTTAAATGCAAAGTCATATATTGCAGAATATTCATTAAATATAGTATCAAATAAAAATCAAAATAATTATGATATAAAAGAAGTGTATGAAAATAATGAAGGCAACGAAAGTTTTGTATTTGAGATAAAAAATAATAATGATATTATTTACTATAAATTAAAAGATAATAATTTGGAAATATCATCAACGTCTCAATTAAATACATTTAAACTTGAAAATTATGCTATTGATAAGAAAAATTTGATTTCTCTTTCTACATTTATTGAAATATTTAAACTTGTTGAATCAAATGAAAATCAAAATAATTTTGCTAAAATAAGTATAGAGTATAATGATAATAAAATATATTATTCTATTTTATTTGATAATGAAAATAAAGATAAAATAAATACTGATGTATATAATAATTATATAAGTATATTATCAGATGGAGTAATAGTGTCTAAATTAGAGTTAAGTATAGATAAAGAAACATTAAAACCATTAGAATATAGAGTTTTCGACGATAAAGGAAGTTCGTATATAAACATTTTGTTTAAAAATATAACTATAAACGTTTAATTTTATTAAAAAGTATTTAATTTTTTGTATAAATAGTGTATAATATTGAAAGTAGGGGATATGTTTGAAAATTAAAAGAGGTGACATCTTTTTTGCAGATTTAAGTCCAGTAGTTGGTAGTGAACAAGATGGTATAAGACCAATTCTTATCGTTCAAAACAATATTGGAAATAAATACAGTCCAACTGTAATAGGTGTAGCTATAACAACAAAAGTAAAACATATACTTCCAACACATATACCAATTTCAAAAGAAGAGTCTAATTTAAAAAAAGATTCTATAATTCTTGCAGAACAAATTAGAACTCTTGATAAAAAAAGATTGATTTGCAAGGTTGGTACTTTAAATAATGAAATAATGGAAAAAGTTAAGGAGGCCTTAAAAATAAGTTTTAGTATTAGACGTGCAAATTTTTATGATATCTTTTTTGATTGGTGATGTTTTCTAGTATTTAGGAGGGAACAATGGATAAAAAGGATTTAAATTCTTCCAAAAGAAAAACAAGTATAGCTAAGACATCGAGTAGTGCTGCAAAATCTACAAATAACCAAAACAAAAATATGAATATAAATGCTACTAAAGGTAAAAAAGGTAAGAAAAATAAAAAAACAGGATGGAAAATTTTTAGAGTTTGTTTATTTATATTTATAGCTTTGTGTATTATAGGTGCTGGTGTTGTTTTTGGAGTTATTACTGGAATTATAGATAAAACTGAAACTGTTAGTGTAGAAGAAATACAACAATATAAACTAACATCAGTATTTTATAGTGCAAATGGGAATGAAGTCGATAGTATACATGATGAAGAAAATAGAATATCAGTAGAATATAAAGATATTCCTAAAAATGTTGTAAACGCTGTTGTAGCAATTGAAGATGAAAGATTTTTTGAACATCATGGTATAGATATAAAAAGAACTTTAGGTGCTATTGTAACATATATATTAAACGGCGGTGATTCTAGTTTTGGTGGTAGTACATTGACTCAGCAATTAGTAAAAAACGTAACTAATGATACTGAAAGAAACTGGACTAGAAAAATAAGAGAATGGTACAATGCAATTCAAGTAGAACAAAAATTATCAAAAGATCAAATCTTTGAAGCATATGTAAATAAAATATATATGGGTGAAGGCGCTTATGGATTTGAAGTAGCGGCACAAACTTTCTTTAGTAAAGATTTAAAAGATGTAAATTTAGCAGAAGCGGCAATACTTGCAGCACAGATTCAGTCACCTGAGGCTACAAATCCATACAGAAGTGAAGAAGCAAAACAAAAATTATTAGATAGACAAAAAGTTGTTTTAAATAAAATGTTAGAACTTGGTATGATATCTCAGGAAGAACATGACGAGGCAGTAAATACAGAAGTTGTATTTAAAAAATCAGATGCATCAGTTACTTCAGCTGTTAAAAGTTATTTTATAGAAGCCGTAATTGATGAAATAATCGCTGATTTACAAGAAGAAAAGAATTATTCTAGAGCACAAGCTATAGATGCTGTATATAACAGTGGACTAAAAATTTATACAACTATGGATGAAAGTGTACAAAATGCAATAAATGAAGCATATAATAATCCTACACTATTCTATACAGATAGAGCAGGAGATTTTATGCAATCAGCTATGGTTGTAATAGATCAATCAAATGGTAATGTACTTGGTCTAATTGGTGGTGCAGATGAAAAAACGGGAAATTTAGTTACAAATCGTGCTACAGATGTACCAAGACAACCGGGTTCTTGTATGAAACCAATAGGTGCATATGGACCAGCATTTGAAAGAGGTGTATCTTCACCAGCAACTGGTGTTGACGATTCACAACTTACAACTGTATCTGGATATGATCCACATAACTATTATAACTATTTTAATGGTTATGTTACAGTAAGAGAAGCAATAGCAGATTCTATGAATTTACCTGCATTAAGAACTCTTATGAAAGTTGATATTGATTATGCATTTAGTTTTGCAAAAAATTTAGGATTAAAACATTTAGTAAGTGCAGATGAAAATAAACAAACTAACGATGAAGGTATATCACAATTAGCATTAGGTGGACTTACAAAAGGTGCAACTGTTATGGAAATGGCAAATGCATATGCAACAATTGCTAATGGTGGTTTATACATAGAACCAAAACTTTATACAAAAGTATTAGATAGAAATGGTAAAGAATTACTTATAAATAACAGTGAAGCTAAAAGAGTTATGTCAGATTCCACAGCATATATGTTAACAAGTAGTCTAGAAAGTGTTAACCAAGCTGGTGGTACAGGTTATGGCTATGTCAGAGTTGGAAATATTGCTGTTGCTGGTAAAACTGGTAATACAAATGATGACTATGACCAATGGTATTGTGGATTTACTCCATATTATACAATAGCTTGTTGGAATGGTTATACAGAAGTTGGTGGGAAAGCTGGTAAAAAAGCAATTGGAACTAGAAGATGGGGTTCATATCCATATACATCAGTAAAACTATTTAATACAGTAATGAATAGTATATGTAGTGGTAAAGAAGCTAAACAATTTACAAGACCAGATAGCGTTATAGAAGCATCTGTATGTAGAGATTCTGGACTTGTTCCAACAGATTCATGTAGAACAGATCCTAGAGGAGATAGAACAATAACAGATTTATTTGCAAAAGGTAAAGTTCCAACAAATACATGTACTGTTCATAAAACAGTTAAAATATGTACTGTTTCAAATAAAATTGCAACATCATATTGTCCATCTACTGTTGATAAATCATTTATTACAAGAGATGAAACACCAACTATAAAACCAAGAGATTGGGGATATATGTTGCCAACAGCTACTTGTGATATTCATACAACACCACAAAGTTCAACAACACCTGGTGATGATGATGAAAATAATGGAAATGATATAGTAGATGTATACAAAGAAAACAATAATAAAAATAAAAAAAATTAGAAATTATTTAAAATTAAATATAAAAAATACTTCTAAATTGGTATATTTAGAGGTATTTTTTCTTGACAATATATAAGTTGCTATATATAATGTAATTGGTTATATATTTTTTTGTTAAGCAATTGCTTAACGTATTTATTTATATTTATTATATATATTTAATTTATTAAAAGGAGAGATAATTTATGTTTTCTGAAAAGATTTTTGAACTTGAGACTATTGATTTCCTAAATGATATTATTAATGAAAAAAAAGAAGAAATAATGTTTGATGAAAATTATGCTATAACAGAAATTGATATTATGAAAGCACTATTAGAAGATGAAGATAATAGCTTTTATGATGCAATTGAAATGGCAAGTAGTATGTCAAAAAATGGGCCAAATCCATTTACTGTAAATGATATAATATATGAACTTAGTCAAAAGAAAAATAGAAGTTATGATGATCTAGAAATATATTCTGAATTTGTTGGTTTAAGGCTTACATATATTTTGTATTTTGCAAGCTATATACATTTGTCTGAAAAAATATATATAGAGGATATTGCAAGAGCAATTATGTATTTGTATGTATTAGAGATTTTTAAAAATTCTGAATTTACTGTAATTACATCTTATCATAGGTATATTTATGAATGTATATATAAGTTTATTGAAAAAGATAAAGAAGTTTTAGATGATGACTATTTAGAAAATGTAATAGATGAAATAAAAAATTACAGTAATTTTTCAAATAATATATATAGTGAAGAAGAAGCTTTGGCAACTGAAAATAAAAGTAATGATATAGCTCCAACTTTTGTACCTAGTGATTATATAAAAGAATATAATGTAGTAGATAATAAAGATGAAATCTTGTATAGAGATGACGTTATTTGGCAAGTATATACAATACTATCTAAACAAAAAAATAAAAATATATTGATAATTGGAGATGGTGGTGTTGGCAAAAAATCTATAATTCGACAATTGGCATTAAAAATAAAATACAAAAAATGTCCAGAAAATTTAATGAATAAAAAATTAATAACTATAGATATAAACTCAATTCTTCAAGAACCAAATAGTATTTTTTATATTAAAAATTTTATTATGCAAAATGGATATGATGTTATACTCTTAGTAGAAGATATTCATGAAAAATTTAGATTAAGTAATGAGTTGTTACCATTTTTTTATTATCAATTAGAACAGTTTTTATATGATACAAGTTTTTCAGTAATTATTACAACAACAAAGGAATTTTATCTTAATCACAAAGAAGATTATTGCTTTTTTTGTAACTTGTTCGAAAAAATATATGTAGATACATTAGATGATAATAAACAATTAAATATTTTGCAACAAAAAGTAAAAAAATTAGAAGAGTATCATAATGTAACTATATCAAAAGATATATTAAAAGAAGCATATTGTTTATATTTGTATTTAAGCAACAACTGTAATAATTTATCATTGATAATTGATAATATTGACAAATTAATGGCAGTAGCAAAATTAAATAATCAAAAAAAAGTTACTAAAAAGACATTTAAAATGTTGTATAAAGAAAAGTATGATGAATTTAATCAAACACTAAAATAATAAAATAAATAGAATAGTATGTAAAAATGCATAAATTTTGTGATATGGTATAAATTACTATATCACTTTTTTAGTATGGTACTAAACTTTTCAAAAATCAACTTAAAATAGTTATAAAATTAAATTAATTTTACATTAATATTTTTAAATTTTTATTGGATTTTTTTGTAATATGTAGTAAAATATTAATGTTATAGGTTTATTTTTATATAAGGAGGACAAATGAAAAAAGTATGGAATGTAAAAAAATATGATGATGAATATATAAAAAAAATAGTTGAAAAATACAATATTACAGAAATAATGGCAAAGTTTTTAGTAGCAAGACAAATAGAATTTGAAGATATTGATATGTTCTTAAATGGTGATTTAACATATTTACAAAATCCATATTTAATTAAAGATATGGATAAGTTTGTAGAAAGAGTAGATTTAGCAATAAAAAATAAAGAAAAAATATGTATTTATGGAGATTATGATGTAGATGGTATAACAAGTATAACAGTAATGTATAAATATTTAACTTCACTTGGAGCAGATGTCATATATTATTTACCAAATAGATTAATAGAGGGGTATGGAGTAAATAATCAAGCATTAGATTATATTAAATCTCAAGGAACAAATCTTGTCATAACTGTAGATTGTGGAGTAACAGCAATTGAGGAAGCAAAATATGCAAAACAAATTGGTATGGATATGTGTATAACAGATCATCATGAATGTTCTGATATTTTACCAGATTGTGTTTGTATAATAAATCCAAAACAAAAAGATGATACTTTTAAATTTAAAATGCATGCTGGAGTTGGAGTTGCTTTTAAATGTATTTCAGCACTTTCAAAAAAATATGATTTACCAAAAGAAAGTTATTTAAAATATTTAGATATAGTAGCAGTTGGAACAATATCAGATATAGTTCCACTTGTAGATGAAAATAGGATTATATCAAAATATGGACTTGAAATGTTAAAAGAAACAAAAAATATTGGATTAAAAGCTTTACTTAAAATTGTAAACTTTAAGGAAATAGATAGTCTTATGGTTTCTTTTGGAATAGCACCAAGAATAAACGCATGTGGAAGAATGGGAAATGCAGAACTTGCAGTAAAATTACTACTTGAAGAAGATGAAAAGAAAGCTTTAGAAATGGCAAAGAAATTAGATATGCTAAATATAGAAAGACAGACAGTTGAAAAAAATATATTTGATGAAGCAATAGATATGATAACTAAAAATAAATTAGATAAAAATAGTGGAATTGTTTTGTATAATGAAAATTGGCATAATGGAGTAATAGGTATAGTAGCATCAAGACTTGTCAGTATGTATTACAAGCCAATTATACTTCTTACAAAAGAACAAGGAGTAATACGTGGATCTGGAAGATGTCAAGTTGGTTTTTCTTTATATGATAGTTTATGTGAGTGTAAAGACTATATAGAACAATTTGGTGGTCATGAACTTGCAGCAGGACTTACAATATCAGAAGAAAAATTAAATGATTTTGTATTAAAATTTGATGAAATTGTAAATAAAAGAACTGATGGAGATACATTACAAATTATTGATATTGATATGCAAATATACAGAAAAGATTTAAATACAAGTTTATTAAAAGATATATATAATTTAAAACCATATGGTCAATCAAATAAGGTTCCTGTATTTTTATATAAAAATATAAAGGTTGTTGCAATTAGAACTTTAAAAGATGATAAACATTTAAAATTTACATTAAAGGATGATAAGTTTTTAATAGAAGCAATAGCTTTTTCACAGGGAGATAGAAGAGACGAAATAAAAATTGGCGATTTAATAGATGTTGTTTGTAATGTAGAAGTTAATACATACAATACTCCAAAAACAATTCAACTTGTAGTACAGGATTTTAAAAAATCAATATAGCAAAAAAATATCTTAGATTATGTGTATCTTAAGATATTTTTTGCATATAATATTATAAAAAGTATTGACAATATATTTTGAATATTGTATAATTGAATCTGTAATTGATGGCGGCGTAGCTTAGTTGGCTAGAGCGTTCGGTTCATACCCGAAAGGTCACAGGTTCGACTCCCGTCGCCGCTACCAATTTTTTGTAATAAATTATATTGACATTACATATAATTTATTATATAATTATTATAGTGTATCGCGAGATAGAGCAGTTGGCAGCTCGTCGGGCTCATAACCCGAAGGTCGGTAGTTCGAGTCTACCTCTCGCAACCAGAAAAAAAGTCTTAGAATATTGATATATCAATAATTCTAAGATTTTTTTTAAAATAGGAGGAAAAATGAAAGTATTACTTTTTACACATAGTCAAGATATAGATGGTATGGGATGTGCAATACTTGCAAGAAAAGCTTTTGGTGATTATACTCTTGTTCCTACAAAGACTTTTGATATAACAAAAAATGTAGAAAAATATATTAAATCTAAAGAAATTTATAATTATGATAAAATATTTGTAACAGATTTATGTATAAAAGAACCCATACTAAAGTTTATTTCAAATGATGATATCTTAAAAAATAAACTATTAGTTTTAGATCATCATAAAACAGAAATAGAAGAAGGAAATAATAAATATGATTTTGTAAATATTATTGTAGAAAAAGATGGAAAAAAAGTATCAGGAACAAGTCTTTTTTACGACTACTTAATAGAAAAAAATTTCTTGCAAAGAAGTAACATTTTAGATGAACTTGTTGAATGGACAAGACAATATGATGTATGGGACTGGGAAAAAAATAATAATACAAAGGCTAGATATCTTCACATTTTATTTGAAGTTTTAGGATATGAAAAATATCTTGATATTATTAATTATAAAGTAGATAATTCAGATTCTATAGTATTTAATAATTTTGAACAAGAAGTTATAGATAAATTTAACAAAGAAAGTAAAAAAGATATTTTAAATATATTAAAAGACATGAAATGTATTAATTTACATATAGTGGATAATGATTTTAAAGTTGGATTTGTTAAATGTCCATATAAATATAGAAATGATATGAATAAGTTTATTAAAGAAAACAATATAAATAATATTGATGCTGTAGGAATGATTATGACTGATATTAATACTGTATCATATAGACAAGTAAAAGATGTTGATGTATCTTTGGTGGCAAAATATTTTGGTGGAAAAGGTCATAGAGGTGCAGGAAGCAATTTACAGGAAAATGAAAAATTTAAAAGTATTATAAAAAGTATTTATTAATTGTTTTATAATATGAAAAAAATAAGATTTGCGATAATTTAATCACAGATCTTATTTTTTATTTAATATTACTTTATTTTGATCTTGTTTTTCCGTTAAAATAATATAATATAGTCATACAATTATTATCAACATAGTATAAAACATTGTTTTCTTCATCTGGAATAATATTTTCACTGTTCATATTTTGAAATTCTAAACCACTATAAAGTTCTTTAAAAGAATCTTGATATTTAAGTGATTTACCATCAGAAGATACCATAGCTGTTATACCGTTTTTATGCTTTAAATACATAAAATTTGTTGAAGTATCAATTAAAATAATACCATCTTCTAATTCATTTAGATCATTTAAATAATAAAAATTGTTATTACTAATAGATGATTTTGGTAATCCATCTTGATTTAGCATAACGGATATTCCATTATTTAAACAAAGATATATAACATCTTGGTTTTTATCTAAATAGAATTTTGCCTCAGTCATAAGAGATAATGGTTTTGAGATTTCTGAATAAATTGATGTTTCTGCATCATATGTTTTAACTTGATTTGTACTTTTTACCATATAGGTAATACCGTTATATACTGCAATATACATTACTTTTTCAATATCATCATAATAAATTGAAACAGGTGAAGAAAGGCTTAGAGGCATTACTTCATAAGTACTAGTATTTGCATCATATAATTTTGGTGTTACATTTTTTTCATACATAATACTAATGTCGTATCTTCTTTTAAGATACATTACATTTTCTTCCTCATCATATATTGGTTTGTTTATATACATGTCATCTTTATCTAAAAAACAAACAGTTCT
The DNA here is from genome assembly GCA_944383035.1 of uncultured Clostridia bacterium. Taxonomy (GTDB): domain Bacteria; phylum Bacillota; class Clostridia; order TANB77; family CAG-465; genus CAG-465. Next base: position 2,496 of record CALWOE010000004.1, on the reverse strand, counting down.
AATGTTTTTTTGCTTGCTATGATTTGGTGCACTAAAAGAGCAACCAACAAGACATGTAAAAATTAGAAAACAAATTATTGCTTTTTTCATTATAATTCCTCCTATAGTTAAATTGGTTTTTTAATTTTTAACGAAGATATTATACCACAAATTTTATGTAAAAGCAACTATTTATATTGATGAGTATTTAAACGATTACATAAAAATATTTGACAAAATGAGAAAAATATAATATAATCATCTTGTTTTTTATTTTTTGTTATATATATGATTATATTATTATTATTAAAATTCTAATTAGGAGGAGTACTTATTATGACACCAAATTTTTATGACTTAAAGAGTAATATTTTTTATGTTAAGATTTTATCTTACGATTGTAAAGAAGATATAATCGAAAAAACATCTAATGTTAAAAAAAGAATTAAAATTACTTTATTAACAAGTAATTTAGAAAAATTTATAGAAAACTTTATTAATATAGATGTTAGTAGTAGGTTAGAGCAATATGGAAAAGATGTTAAAAAGATTAAAACAAAAAACGAATTAGAAAAAGTGGGTTATAAATTTAAAAACTCAAAAAAGAAATTAAATTATTATACTAAAGATTTAGGTCATATGACCTTAAAATATGATAGAGATAATTTAGAAAAATTTAAATATGTTGTAGGCAAAATTGATGATGTAAGAGGAAAATGTGTAATTACTGGTCACAAAAAAGGACATATTTACAAAGTAAATATTATTTGTAAAGGAGTAGAAGAATACATTGAAATATTTGAAAATCTTTTCTCTATTTTAAATGAATATGAAGAAAAAAATGGTGTATATTACCAAAAAAGTGATAGTTAATTTTAACTATCATTTTTTATTAATTTATTCATATCTTCTGGAATTTTAGCTATAATTTCTATTTTTTTGTTTGTAATAGGATGATTAAAAGATACTTTATATGCATGTAGAGCTTGTCGAGTTATATATTTAGAAATATTTTTTATATTATATTCTTTTGCATACAAATCATCACCAAGTAAAATATGTCCAATAGATAACATATGTACTCTAATTTGATGGGTTCTTCCAGTATGTAAAATTAATTTTACTACAGTATAGTTTTTGTTATAATTCCTTTTTAATACAAAAAATTCAGTTTTAGCAAATTCTCCTTCTTGTTCATTTATTTCTCTTGTAATAATGCTATCTTTTTTTCTTGCAATTTTTTTTGTTATAACATCATGATCAACTTTTATAATATTATTTACAATTGCAATATATTCTTTTGTTAAATTTATATCTTCTTTTTTCCTTGTAAATAATTCTTGTATGTATTCATTTTTGGCAAAAATACATATACCACTTGTATTTTTATCAAGTCTAGTTATAATATGTATACCATCTATGTTTTGTTTTTTTAAATAGTATGCAACATAATTAGAAAGCGTATTTGTATAATTGTTTGCTGATGGGTGAATAGGTGTGTTTATATCTTTGTTTACCACTAATAAATATTCATCTTCATATAATATATTAATTTTTTTATTCACTATTTCAAATTTATCTAAAAAACTTGGTTTGGTTTTTGTCTTTTTTGAAAAATCTACTTTAATTATATCGTTAGTATTAACTATATATGTTACATTTACATTTTTATCATTTACAGTAATACCACCATTTTGTTTTAAATTAGTAAGTGATTTTGTAGAAATATATAATTTATTTTTTAATATATCTTTTAATGTTTTATTTTTTTCATTTCCTTTTATAATATATGTTAAAATCATTAAATCACCATATATATTATATATGTATTTTTATAAAAATCAAATATATATTTAAAATAATAAATAAATGTGATATAATGATTATGTATTTAAAGAGGAGGAATAAGTTATGAATAAAGAAGTAGTTATAAAAAAATGCAATATATGCAATACTGTAGTAAGAGTATTAGAAGGAAATAGTGATATTTCATGTTGTGGTAATAAAATGGTAACTTTAACACCAAATAGTGTTGAAGCAAGCTTTGAAAAACATATGCCAACATATGAAAAAGCTGGAGATAAAATTAGTGTTACAGTAAATCATGTTATGGATGATGACCATTATATAGAATACATACTTTATGTTTATGATAATAAAGAAGAAATGGTAAAATTTAATCCAGGAGAAGTTGCAAAATGTACTTTTGATTATGTAAAAGGTGCAAAAATATATAGCTATTGTAATAAACATGGCTTATGGGGTTGTGAAGTAGAATAATATAAAAATTTAGAAAAGTTTGGATTTGAAATTCAAACTTTTTTTGTAATAATGAAAAAAATACTTGAAAAATTTTAGGAAAATAATATATAATTTTAGTATAAAATGGAAACAAATAAAATCAATATATGTAAACCAAAAGGAGTGCAAGTATGATAAGACTACACACACACACACACACACACACGTAAAATTTTGTAAAAAATGTAAAGTAAAAAATATAAAAATAGAAGAAAA
>CALWOE010000003.1 GCA_944383035.1 uncultured Clostridia bacterium | reverse complement strand
GCTTAAGAGTTCGTCGGTAACTACGCCTCGGTGGACTTTCACCACAGAGCATTGATATGCCCGTCATACAAATAAAAATCCACGCGTATAACACGTGGTTTTTCTTTGCGCCCTATAAGGGACTAACGCGAGCAACCTCTTAAGAGGTATTTTTGATCCGACAACCGCGATTTTTTTTACTTGCTCCCCTTTAAAAGGGTCTATATATTCTTTTATTGTCATCTGATCATTTATCATGTCTTCTTTTATTTGATTTCTTATATATTCTTCTATTTTCTTTTTATTTTTTCCTACTGTACTTACAAAATATCCTTTTGCCTAGAAGACACGATTTCCATATATTTCTTGTCTTCTAAATTTTGGTGCGAATACAACATGATACTTGCATTCCCATGTTATATGTGATAAACTTTCTGAGTATGAGTTTTTTTCATACGTAATCATCTCCTTTTTATAATTTATTTGGTTGCCGAACCTCTTAAATTATATCATAAGGAGATGTTTTTTACATTACGCTTCTCAACGCTTTAAGCTTTTTTGAACCCCACGCATAGCATGGGGTTTTCACTAATACCAAAAATAAACTGGACCGTTAAAGTCCAGTTTGTCATTTTAAGTGTGTTTTGACAAACATATTTTATCTTGCTGGCATTTCTATAAATGATCCCATATAAACATTTACAAGTGGTACAACAACTACAATAACAAATGCTATTAGTGCTACACCAACAAAGCTATATGTAACATTTGGTAATAATTTAATAAATAATTGTAATGATTCTTCTATTCTCATTTCAATATATTCATTAACTTTTTCCATCATTTCAGCCAAATCAGTTTGCATACCTATAGTTATCATTTCAGCAGTCATAGGATTAAACAATTTATTTTGTATAAATGGTTCTATCCAAGATTCACCACTTAAAGCATTTACTTTACCAGCTTCTACTGCTGATAAGAAATAATAATTTGATGTTACATTTTTTGAAATTTCTAAACTTTCTTGAATTCTCATGCCATTCTTTAAATTAAGAAGCATCGCTCTAAAGAATTTACTTACTGTTAAATTAAGCATAAGTGGACCAAAAAGTTTATTTGTAACCATAAATTTATCTATAGCATATCTTCCTCTTGGAGTTGCTCTATATACTAAAAATCCTGCTATCACAGAACCAATTGCTATAACTATCCACCACCAATTATCCATTAGCCATCTAGCTGCATGTAAAGTTGCCATTGTAGCTTCTGGAACTTGTGTAGATGAATTAAACATTTCATATACATCTTCTAGTATCGGAACACCGTAAATAACTGCAACAAACATCATTATCATTATTGCAAAAAATTGTAAAACCTTAGGAATTACTGTATTTCTAATTTTCTTTTGTAATTTTGTAGAGTTTTCTATATAATCTCTAGCATAAAGTAAGGCATCATCTAATGTACCAGTTTCTTCACCAACTCTAATAAAGTTTATAAACATTGGTTTAAAAACTTTTGGATAAGCTTCCATTACTTTATACATTCTTTCACCGGCTTGAACACCAATTAGAATATCTTCTATAATATCTTTAAATCTTGTATTTTCTGTTCCATCGTATATTGCTTGTAAGGCTTGAACATTATTAAATCTAGCTTTTTTTAAGATATATAAATTATTTACAAAAATTATAATATCCTCAGTTGTTATCATTTGAAATGGATGTACTTCAATTTTTGCTAAATCTTTTAATGCCATTTTCTTCTTTTCATCATTTGTCTTCTTTTTTCTTTTTTCAGAATTATTTTTTCTTATTGCCTCTAATTGTTGTTTTTTAGCTTGTCTTGCTATTTTATTATAATCTAGTTTTTTATATCTTTGAGAACTATCACGAAGTCTTTTTATTTTTACAGGTTGATTGTTATCTTTTTTTAGACTCTCAATGGCATGTGCTTTACTAGTTGCCATTATTGTTCCTCTACCAATTTTTCCATCACTAAAAACAACTTTATATTTATAATTTGGCATCTAATCCACCCCTTTCAAACTAAAAATCAACATCATCTAAATTACCACCATAAGTTAAAATTAGGTTTTTAATTGTTTCCATTCTATTTTCATCTGCATTTGCTTTTACTGTTTCCATATCAATTTTTCCCCTTGAATATAAATCAGCTAAAGAATATTCAAAACTTAAAGAACCAATATCACGTTGTGCATGAATTGAATCTTCTAAGTCACCAACACTAAATTTCTCTTGTCTTATAAGTGCTGCAATAGTATGATTTACCATCATAATTTCAGGTATCATTAGTAATTTTCCTTCTGTATCAACTACTAACTTTTGAGAAACAACCATTTTTAATACAGATGAAACTGTATTTTTAATTGTTGCTTGATCAGCAGGAGGATACATACTTATAATTCTCTCTAGTGTCTCACCGCATGAACGTGTATGTAGTGTACCTATTACAAGTCCACCAGATTCTGATAAGTCAAGTGCTACATCCATTGTTCTTTTATCTCTAATTTCTCCTAAAATTGCAATATCTGCATCTTCTCTCAATAGATTTATTAATCCATCATAATAGCTTAAAACATCAGATTCTCTTCCAATTTCTTTTTGAATTATAATACATTTATTTGATTTATGCTCATATTCAATTGGATCTTCTAAAGTTACTATTTTTTTATTTACTTCTTTATTTAATTCTTGAACAAAAGCATTTAAAGTAGTAGATTTACCAGAATTTACTTTACCTGTTAAAAGTATTAATCCTGAATTAATCTTTTTCATTTTATTAATAATGTCTTTTAAACCAAGATCTGATACATCAAGCATTGTATTTGGAATTATTCTAATAGAAAAAGTTGGAATACCTTTTGTAAGTGATATATTAATTCTAAATCTATGATCACCGTAAGTATGTGAAACATCTAATTGTCTTCTTTCCTCAAAATCTTTTTCTAAATTTGGTCTTTCTTTGTAAAAATCTTCTACGATTTGAACAAGTGACATTTTAGAAAGTGGAAATTTACTATCATCATAAAACAGTCTCCTACTTATTCTATATACAGGTACAACGTCTGGTGCAAGATGAACATCAGTTGCACCTAGACTTATAGCTTTTTGAAGTATTTGATTTAATAAATCCATATTTTTTCTCCTTCTTTTGTTTAATTTCAAAAATTATATTGTTAGTTTTCTTCTTATTTCATCAATTGTTGTATGTCCTTGTAATACTTTATTTATACCATCTACAATAAGTGGTTTATATTCAGTATTTTCTAAAGCATATTTTCTTATATCTATTGTTGATTTTCCATCTGATATCATATCTTTTAAATATTCATCAAAACATAATACTTCAAATACACCTATTCTTTCGTAATAACCTATATTATCACAATATTCACATCCAACTGGTTCAAAAAGTTCTGCATTTTCTAAATCAAATTTTACTCCAGTTCTTCTTGTAACCTTATCTATATATTTTAATTCATCTTCTGTTAATTTATGTGGTCTTTTACATTTATTACAAAGTCTTCTAACTAATCTTTGTGATATTGAAGTTACAAGTGTTGCTGAGATATCATAATTTGATACATCCATTTTTCTAAGTCTTGTAATCGCCTCGATTGCATCAATTGTATGTATTGTAGTTAAAACTAAGTGACCAGTTTGACCAGCTTCAATAACTGTTTTTGCTGTTTCTTCATCTCTTACCTCACCAACCAAGATAATATCAGGGTCTTGTCTTAAAACAGTTCTTAAAGCAGATACAAATGTAACATTATTACCAATTTCTACTTGGTTAATACCTGGTAATCTACGTTCAACTGGATTTTCTATTGATATAATATTTATTTCAGGTCTATCTAAATATTCAAGAACACTATATAAAGTTGTTGTTTTACCTTCTCCTGTTGGTGCACAAACAACTATAACACTATTTCTTTTATCAAAAGATTTTTCAACTAATTCTTTATCTTCAAAAAATCCAAGTTCAAATAAGTTTTTTTTGTCAACATTTTTCTTTAAAAGTCTTAAAACGAATTTTTCACCATATACATTTTTTTGTGAAGATACACGAATGCTATAGTCATCATAAGTTGTTATACTTCCATCTTGGTCATATACAATTTCTTGATGCATTCCAGAAATTGATTTTATTCTTCCTGTTATTATATCTTGTCTATCCTTTGGAAGTTCTGTTACAGTTATAAGTTCACCATCAATTCTATATCTTACCCTAACTTTATTTTCCATTGGTTCTATATGTATATCTGAAGCTCTTTTTTGCATTGCTGTAACAATGATATTATCGATTAATTTTGTAATATCTTTTTCTTCTTTATCAACATAACTTGTTGTTACAGTTCTAATATTAGATATTTGACGCATTATACTAGTATAAAGTGTAAGATATACTTCCATATCATAGCCTTGATTCATAAGAAGTAATTCTATCTCACGAACTTTTGTTGCATTTTGTGGATCACAGAAAGCAACTTTTAATTTATTTCCCTCTAAATCAAAAGGAAGAACTTTATAATTTATAATAACATCACGTGGTAAATAATTTACTGGATTTACATCCAAATCACCATCTAACATTACAGGTGTAACTTGCATTTTATATGCTAAAGTTTCTAATAATTGTTTCTTATCGCACATATCGAGAATATCTACTATTTCACCAAATTTTAGATCTTTATGATCTTTTTGATATTCAAGTACCCTATCTACTTGTACTTCTGTTAAAAGTCCTCTTTTAATAAACTCAACACCAACTGGGTTTCTTCTTGCTTTTACACTTTCAAACATTATTTTCTCCTCCTTATTAATATTATTTAATGTTTTCTAAAACTTTATTATAATAATCTTGGATATTATTAATATCTTTTTCATAAATATCTTTTAAATTATTTTCATATTTAGTTTGTAATAAATTAAAATGTTCCTGCTCTAGATATGTAGATGTAACGTAAACAGAAAATGCTATTGAAACTAACATTACAACAACTATAGCAGATCCTTTTATTTTCTTATTCATTTACTTCATCTCCTGCAGATACAAATATTTGTACTTTTTTTTCTTGCCCATATTTTTTTAATTTGATCTCAACGCAAGTACTTGGTATACTTGTATCTATTTTTTTATATACTTCGTCATTTACAAAGTCCATGTTATATACATCTATTATTTTAAATTCTTCAACATCTGTTGCTAGTACTCCACCATTTTTTAATAGTTTTTTTGTAGCGTTATCATAAGTATATTCATCATTATTTGAAAACACTAACTTACCATATATATTATTTATATCATCACTTGACTTTGCACTATTTACTAAATTATATTGTATTTTTGAAGCTTCTTCATTTATATACAACTTTCCTTTTTGAACTAAAGAAGAATAATTCGTATTGCTTCCCATTGATATTGCAAGAGCTGTAAATGCAAAAAATAATGTTACATATATTACCATAGAAAGCATTGTTATACCAGATCTTTTTTGCATACTACAACACCTTTCCTTTTAAAGTATTTAAACTTACTTCTTTATTTTCACCATTTACTGTATAATTTACTTTTACATTAATTTTCTTTACTATATCTTCTATGTCATTACCAGTTTCACTATATTTTTCTATTGTAACATTTGAGGTATAAACAATATTATCTATAGTTTGATTTAATGTAAAATCTTCTAACTCATCATAATCACTTACAAGTGCTATTTCAATACTATTTAATGCAAAATTATATGCATTAGCATTTGCAATTGTATATACAGAATTTGTTGTATAGTTTCTCGTTAAAACAAGAGCTGTTGCAAGAAATATAGAAAAAGCTATCATTCCAACAACAATTTCAGATATAAATACACCTCTTTTTTTACTAAGTTTTAATTCTACAACTTCTTTTTTTTCTTCATCTGTCATCTTTTTTGACATTATATATGATCCTATTATAACAAATAAAATAGCATAAATTAAAATAGCAATTACAAGTTTTAAATTATATCCTAATACTAAATACATCAGTACAAATATAACACCATTTATTGTTTCAAGTAAAAAATATCTTAAACTAATCTTTTCACCACAATATCTGCATTTTCCTAAACAGAATATATAGCTTAATACAGGTATTAAATCAAAAAAGTTTAGCCTATGTTTACAAGTTGGACAATATGATCTTGTTGCTACTATATCTTGTCTTCTTGGAATTCTATATGTTGCAAGTGAGAAAAAACTTCCAAATAAACTTCCAATTATAAACATGCAAACTATTATAAATATATTTAAAAAAAGTTCTAAATCCACTGTATTCCCTCCTGTCATATATACATTTTACAATACATATTCTTATACTCTAAAACATACATATAATATTGGGAAGGACATATACATTGTATATGCCCTATCTCTAATCGTATCTTAATAAATTCTATATCATTTTATAATTATCTAGTTTGACCAAATGTATCAGCATTATATGGTGTACCACTACCTATTGAATTAAATATTTGATCTTTAGCAGCATTATATTTTGTTTTTCCTGGATCACCAACTAATGTTCCATGTAACCATACATAGTAATCTTCTGGTGAGTCAAATTTTCCATTATTTCCTGCTACAGCACCAGTAACAATATCATCATCATCTAATACTGTACCATCATCATCATAGTATGTATGTGATACTTTTCCTTCTGCATCTCCAAAATATGTATCTGTTACATCTGCAAGTCCTGTTGTACCATCAGCACGTACACCAAGTACAACATTACCAGCACTTGTCATACTCCAGTTATAATTTGTGTTATAATCTGGCATTGTAAAGTGTATTGATTGATTATCATTTGAATCAAATTTTGCTATTTTTTTAACATATCCAACATTTGTAGCTGAATCTGCATCACCAGCATTTAAACCAGCAACGAATTTTTCTAAACCAGTTAGTTGAGCTGCATCATCAATTACATAATCGCTTGGTACTGAGAAACGAACTACTAGTCTACCAATTCCATCTGAGAATGCATTTGGTCCCATATGTAAGTTGTCACCTTTGTTAATAACTAACTCAGATCTTTTTATTGAATATAATTTTGATACATACATTGTAATAGCTGATTGAACATTATCTCTATCACTCATGTATTTAGCAGCATTTGCACTTTTTACTGGGTTATTATTATTTAAATTCATAATAACAGCAGCCGCTAATATAATTATAACTATAATAGTTACAACTAATACGATTAGGGAAATACCCTTTTTGTTTGCTTTCATAAAGCCCCTCCTAAAAAAATTTAATAATATAAAATATATTTATCAAAACATAAATTAAAATAATTTATGTTCTAATCTAAATTTATAATACATACAATACATATTGATAACTAAAATTACCATTAAAATAGGTAATTTTAGTATCAAGCTTTATTTTAATATTATTAACCACTAATTATAATATATTTTAATATTTGATTATTATCTAGTTTGACCAAATGTACCAGCATTATATGGTGTACCATTGCCTATTGCACTAAATATATTATTTTCTGTAGCATCATATCTTGAAGCTCCAGGATCATTAACTAAAGTTCCATGTAACCATTTATAATAATCTTCTGGTGAATCTACATTTGGAATATCTACACCTTTATCATCTTTATATGTATGTGTAACTTTTCCTTCTGCATCTCCAAAATATGTATCTGTTACATCTGCAAGTCCTGTTGTACCATCAGCACGTACACCAAGTACAACATTACCAGCACTTGTCATACTCCAGTTATAATTTGTATTATAATCTGGCATTGTAAAGTGTATTGATTGATTGTCATTTGAATCAAATTTTGCTATTTTTTTAACATAACCTTTATTTTCATAATGGTTTGGATTAGTAGCAACAGGAGTTTCTCCTAAATCTTCTTGTTCTAATAGTTCAGTATAAGCATCACCAGCATTTAAACCTGTAACAAATTTTTCATAACCAGTTTGTTTTGCAGCAGCATCGATTACATAATCACTTGGTACTGAGAAACGAACTACTAGTCTACCAATTCCATCTGAAAATGCATTTGGTCCCATATGTAAGTTATCTCCTTTGTTGATAACTAACTCAGATCTTTTTATTGAATATAATTTTGATATATACATAGTAATAGCAGATTGTACGTTATCTCTATCACTCATGTATTTAGCAGCATTTGCGCTTTTTACTGGGTTATTATTATTTAAATTCATAATAACAGCAGCTGCTAGTATAATTATAACTATAATAGTTACAACTAATACGATTAGGGATATACCCTTTTTGTTTGCTTTCATAAAAGCCCCTCCTTATAATTAATATAAAATATATTTATCAAAACATAAACTAAAATGATTATGTTTTAACCTAAATTAATTATTACCGACTTTTAAATAATTAAAATTACTTGACCACCATTCAGGTTCTGTTTGAAAATCAACTTTTAATAAATTTCCATCCTCAATATACCAAGTAACTTGATTATCATAAAGTGGCAGGTCCATTTTTAATATTTGATTAAAATTAGTAGTATTTACTTTATAATATACTTTATTATTAATTTCTTTTTTACTAGAAAGATCAATTATAGGAGTTAAAACTTTATCATTTGTATCTTTTATTTCTTCTTTTTTATCTTCTGTAACTACTCCTGATAATATTTGTATATCATTATAAATACCATATGTATCAGACTTCATCTTTCCTAAGTATAAAGATAATTCTTTTTGAGATTCCTGAATCTTTTGTGTAAGTTTAGAAATCTCAGTATAGTCTTTTTGATTAATTTTACTCATTATTAAAAATATTGCAAGAATTATAATTATTACAACTAATATTATTATTGCTATATTTTTTATTTTGTCTTTTTTCAAAAATTTCACTCCTTATTTTGTTGTAGCTGGTGGGTTAGCTACTCCACCATTACTATTAGTTGTTTTATCTATCGCATCTTGTTGTGCTTGTGAACTGCCAGATGATGTACTTCCATTTCCTTCTTCATCTGCATATGTTCCATCTGATTTTAAACCGGTATTTTCAGAGAATGGATTATCTTTTTCTGCTCTATATTGGTTATTCTCTTTGAAAGTATTTAAATCATCTGCAGTAATTTCATGAACATTAACAAGTGCATCTTTTGATATATCTTTTGTCTTTTCAAAAGTATATTCAGATTTTGTTATTCCATCATACTTTGTTATAGTTCCATTCAAAACTTTTCCTTGTTGTGGAATAAGTAATAGTAGAGCTATAACTGCTACTACAAAAAATGTAAGTAATGAAATACAAAATGTTAAAATATATGTTTTATTCATAAATTATAGCTCCTTTCTATTTAATTACTATTGTATTTTTAACATCAAATGTTGCTGTTACAGCTTGAGAACTACCTGACATACTAATGTTATCAAGTTTAAATCTTAAAGAATCATCATTTTCAACTTCAAATACAAAATCACATAAATCTATATAACTACCAGTAACTTGTATTGATAATACTGAATCATCTGAACTTGATGAAGAATTATTTGTAATATCTTCATTAATATTATTTGTTAAACCTTCTTCATTAGTTCCTTCTGTTATAGTTGTAACATTATTTTGAGTTGTTGTTGTATTAGTAGTTGTATTTGTTGTTGTTTCTTCTTCATCTGTTATTTGAGTTTGTGTTCTATCATCATCACTACCTGGTTCATATAATATTATATTTAAATTATTTGCTTTAGCATAATTTCCAAGTGTTACCCAAATATATTCAATATCATAATCATCTTCTAATGTTGCCTCTTTTACAATACTTATAGTTTCATCACTAATAGCTTCATATTTTTCTTTTTCTTTATCGAAAGTATTTTTTGCTGTATTTACTCTTGATATGCTTTGCTCATATTCATCATTTGCATCATTTAATTTTTCTTCTGCTGCTATAACTGTATCTCTTTTTGCAAGTATTCCTTCAATTGACAAGATTTCAAAATTCCCTATTTTTAAACCTTTCCACATTGAAAAAACTATTATAGCTACTGATATAACAATAAGAAGAATAGAAATTAATGCTTTTGTTTTACTCTCTGGCATCATGGAAGCTCACCACCTATCTCAATTTCTGAAGTACTACCATTTGTAATATTTTTAATTTTTATATTTTTCAAAGTTCCATCTGCTTTTAATTGTGCTAAGAAATATCCAAGATCTGGATAACTTGCAGATCGAGCAACTATAGTTACATTCTTATCATCATCAGAACTTAAAGATTTTAAGACAACTGCGTTTGGTGTGATTTTTAGAATATTTTGCATAAATGCAGCTACATTATATGTATGGAACTTACCAATCTCACCATTTTCTATTTGTTTGATTATAGATTCTACTCTATCAGTAATTTCTGTATATTGAGAAGTATTTGAAGATATATATGTATAATCAGACATTACTTCTTGTGTAGCTTTTTCAACTTCAGCTCTTTTTGCATCAAGTCTTTTAATTGAATTATTACTTACAATATTAAATATTATAGAGAATGCTAAATATGAAACAGCAAATATTGAACATACTATTGCCACACAAACTAAATTTGATGGTATTGCATCTGGATCTACAACCTTATCTACATTTCTCTCTTTTGCTATTTCTTTTAGTTCTTCTTTTTTCTTTGTAGTTAATTTTTTAAACCAATCTTTAACATCTCTTTTTACTTTTTTATTTCCGACTATATATTCTAATTCTTTAAAATTATGATTTATAGCTTCATATGCAAGAGATATTGCTTCTGTTGTTTCTAAAACTTCAGCTATATTTTTAATACCATTTTTAGCATTAACAAAACTTGGCTTTAATATTTCAGTTTTTACACCTAAAAATTCACTAAATAATATATCAATATTAGTAAATAATATACCTGAACCACTTATCAATACTTTAGTAATTTGCTTTCTGTTTCTATTGACTTCAACAAGTACAGTTTTTAAAACATTTTGTAAAACTGGTTCAACAATTTTTTCTAGCGCTGGATCATTATTTGTATTTCCATCTTCAGAATAAACATTAATCTGTTTACATGCTTCATATGCTTTTTGATATGAACCAAGTCTTAATTGCATATCCGCAAAAATTTTACGCATTCCATTTTCACTATAACTAATATTACCAATCTTACCATTTAAAACTGTTGTAACTACAAGTTTTGTATCTAAATCTACCAAAATATAATTTTGTTCTTCTTTTGGAACAAGAGAAACAGTTGTAAGCTGACCAGGAATCATATTAGTAACATCGTTATCCCCAATCTTGCTTTGTTCTTCTAATTCTCTTTTTTCTAAAAGGTTAATAATCAAACTTCTTTTGTTATCTGAACCTTTTAAATCAGATAGCATATAAACATGATTATACTTTTCTTTTGATTTAGCATTTTTTTCGCACCATGCTTCAAATTCCATATTTACAACATCTTTTATATATGTGCCTATTTGTTCACTTTGTTCAAACATTTGGGTATTAAAATAAATGCTGTTTTCGGGATTAATAGCAATTGGCAATCCTTGTGAGTTAGTTTCCTCAACAATATTGCTTAATACTTCTTTAAGGTTTCCTTTTACAAATCTAACACCATAATTTTTGAGTTCTACATTTTTACTGGCATCAATATCTAATTTAGCATATCTTACTATATCGCTGCCTAAATAAATACCTAAACAACTTGCCATAACAATCTCCTTTACTTTAATCTTATGTTTTTTATTTTTGCGCCAAGAACAATTAAATCATCTTTATACAAAACAACAAATTGCCCTGGTGTAATGCTTTTTTGTTTTTCCTTAAGTTTTATATATACAGTATCTTTTTTTTCATCATATTTTATACTTTCTACATCAGAAAAGTTAGATTTATATCTAATTTTTGCTTTTAATGATCCTTCTTCTTTTAATAATTTATAATCAAATATATTCACATTACTTGCTTCAATGTAATCCGAATAGATTTTTTCTTTTGCACCAACAACAATCTCATTTCGTTTTACATCTGTACTTAAAATATATAGTGGATATTTATACGATACTCCTAAACCTTTTCTTTGACCAATAGTATATTTGTACACACCTTTATGCTTACCTAATATATTACCATTTTCATCTACTATGTTTCCATCTTTAAATTTAATATATTTTTCTAAATATTCACCTATATTTTTAGTATCAATAAAACAAATCTCTTGTGATTCTTTTTTTGATGCAATACTTATATTTTTATCCTTTAAATAGTTTCTTACATACTCTTTATCTTCAACATCACCTAAAGGGAAAATGAAATATTGCAAAATTTTAGGATCTACTTGATTTAAAAAATATGATTGATCTTTTTTTACATTTTTCGCACATCTAATTAAGTAATTTCCATCATGTTTAATAGTTCTAACATAATGACCAGTTGCCACATAATCTAAATTATATTTTTTTCTTATTTCATTTAATAAATCAAATTTTATAAACTTATTACATATAACACAAGGATTTGGTGTATCACCAGACTTATATTCATTAATAAAATAATTTATTACTTTTTCTTCAAATTCGTTTTTTAAATCAAGTGTAACATGTTTTATACCAAGTAAATCACAAACATTTTTAGCATCCAAAACAGATTTTTTTGAATTATCACTATGATCTACTAAAAAAGTAAGTCCCATTATTTCATATCCTTGATTTTTAAGTATATATGCAACATAGGTACTATCTACTCCACCACTCATTGCAACTAATATTTTTTTTGACATTTCATAATACCTCATTGTGATTATAATTTACCATATTTTATTATTATTTTCAATACATATTTTTATCGTAATTTTTTTTTTACATCCATGTAATATTTTTGTAACAAAGCAAAATAGATAAGCATAATGCCTATCTATTTATCTGTACAAGTTATACTCAATTTGTTTGCATTAGCTCCTAATTGATCTACTATAATTTGTTGTATTTTTGCTACATCTTCATCTTTTAAAGCTTCTTTTGATTTTACAACCACATTTATATTATCATTGCTCGTTGGTATTATTACTAAGTCTTCTATTCCTTTAGACTTTATTACATTTTCTACCATTGTAATTAAATTTTTTTTAGAAATAAGTTCGCTTAATTTTTGCTGATATACATTTGCTTGTTCCTTTGATGTATTTTCATTTTGTATTATATTTGTATAATTTTCACTAAGTTCTGAGAACATATTATCTCTGTCATATTTAAAAACAGCAATTGAACTTTCTTCTTCAGTAGTATTATTTGCATTTGTATCATTTTTATTCACATTTTCATTAGAATATATATCAACATCTTCATATGCAAAATTGTCTTTAGCATTGACATAAACTGTCTTTCCTAAATCTTTTTCTCTTTCTGGATCATATTTATAATTAATATATCCTGCAACTACAAGCATCATTACAAGTGATAATGCTGCAATTTTACCATTTTTTATAATTTTCAAAAAAATCACCAACCTTATTTTTCAAAAACTTGTACTTTATATGCTGCAATATTTGTAACAGCTGCAATAGCAGATGATATTTTCGATCTTTTTTCAACTGTATCTGCTCCTTTTGCAACAACAATTGCACCTTCTACTTTTGGTAATTCAACACTTTCTATTATTGCAGTTTTTTTACTTCCGTCTTCATTATATGCTACACTTTTTTCGTTTGTTGTTTCACCATCTTTTGTTGTTTCTTTAGTATTATATATTGGAGTTGTTACCTTATCTGTAGAATATGTTAAAACAACTGATACTTCTGTAATACCTGATATTTGTGATAACACACTTTCTAGTTTTTGTTCAAGATCAGTTTTTGCTACTTCTTCACTAACCATTATATTATCATTTATTGTATCATTATTACTAGTATTTTCTTTATCTTCTACTTTTGGGAAAAATATATAATTTATTGCTATTAATAATATAACTAACATTATAACTAAAAAAATTAAATTTTCTGTTCTTTTTTCTTTATTTTTGGCAATATTTTTAAGAGTTTCCAAATAATTCATATTATACTCCCTCCTCAATAATATTAATTTTTTCATAAGCTATACCATATTCTTGATTTATATAATTTACAACTTTATTAACATT
Organism: uncultured Clostridia bacterium; assembly: GCA_944383035.1. GTDB lineage: Bacteria > Bacillota > Clostridia > TANB77 > CAG-465 > CAG-465. The sequence goes on along the minus strand of CALWOE010000003.1, from coordinate 31,462 downwards.
TTCAAGACTACTATTTGTTTTTCTTAGATTTTTAATATTTATTTCCATTTTTTCTATGTTATAACTATCATCAATGTAAATTTCTATTTTATCTGTTGTTACACTATTTTGTGATAACTTATCTTTAATATCAGTTTTTAACTTATCTAAAAAGACATCTTTAACTGAAGAATTTGTACTTGTTTGTTCTTTATCATCACTTGTATTTTCTGACATATCAATATTTGATATAACATCTTTTATACTTTCTTCTACATCAACATTTTGCATAAAATTAATAAATGGAGATACTATTGTAATGATTGTTATTATTCCAATTAATGAATATATATATTTTTTTACTTTACCACTAGGCATTATGAGTTTTATAAATGTGATGAATATTCCAATACATAGCAATGAATTAACAAAATTTTTAAATAAATCTATCATAATAAAAACCTCTACTTTACTACACTACTAACTAAATTTAATATTATACCACTAGATATAACAAACAGTATCGACACACCAATTAATATTCCAAGTAATAACTTATAAAGTCCTGCAAAATCAGAAATAAAATTACTTAATGTTTTATTATTACAAATTGGTTCTATAATTGCAGATAAGATTTGGTATAATATATACACACATAAAATTTTTAAAACTGGTATTATTGCAATTGTAACTATAGTTATAATTCCTATTACTCCTGAAACATTACTTATAACTTTTGTAGCACCAACAACTGTTTCAAAACTATCAGAAAAAAACTTTCCAACAACTGGTACAAAATTTGAAACCGCATTTTGCATAGTTTTAACCGCAAGAGAATCTACAGATGAAGAAATAGTAGTCTCAAGTGATAATATTCCTAAAAATATTGTAAAAGATATTGAAACAATCCAAAGTGCAGAGGATGAAAACAAACTTGACATTTTACCTATTTTTATATTATCTGAAAAATTATTAATAATTTTTAAAGCAGCTGATATACTAATAAATGGAACCACTATATAATTTATTATAAAACCTACTGCACTTGCTATAAAAAGTACAAGTGGCTTTATAATTCCAGTTGTACTAATTGCTCCAGTTGATATTAAAATTGCCATTAAAAATGGTGATACAATTTGCATTAATGTTGTAAGTGATGTAATTGTATTTTTAAAAACTCCTATAATTTCTATAAAACTTTTTATAATTATTGTTGCAAGTGTAAAAAAACATACTAAATTTGCTATATTTAAAATTTGGCTTCCTTTTTCAAGTTCAAAACTCGATAATACCGACATTACAAGTACTATTATAAAAATAATCACAGCACTATTTATAACATTTTTAAACTCCTTTGAAAAAAGGCCAAGTATTTTAAAAAATAAATTATTAAAATCTATACTTCCATCTTCTAATAAACTATTAGACATATCATATATATCTATATCATCTATATTATTTTTCTTTAATTCATCATCTATAGCTTTTATATACTCATCAAAATTAGCATTTTCCTTTACTTTTTCATTTACATCATTTATATCTAAATTTTCATTTTGATTATTACTTTCAGTATTATTATTTTCATTCCCATAGCATATTACATTAGAAAAAATTGTAAATATTATAAATATTATTACAAGAAATTTTCTTTTTTTCATTTTTAAATCAACCCGCTTATAACATTAACTAAAGCACTAATAACGGGTAAAGAAATTGTAAGTATTATAACTTTGCCGGCCATTTCAAGTTTTGTAGCAATTGCTTTTTGTCCCGCATCAATACATATATTTTTTCCAAATTCTATTAAATATGCTATTCCTGTAACTTTTAAGATAATTAAGAAAAAATCTTTGTTTATACCAGATTTATTTATTAAAGATTCAATAACACCTATTACACTTTCCATTTTTGTCATTGCAAATAACATTAAAATAACACAAGCAAATATTGTCATTATTAAAGCAATCTCTTTTTTTTGTTCTTTTAAAACCACAATTAATATCACTGATATTATCGCGAATCCTAATATCTTTAGTACATCCATTAAACCACCTACAATTTAAACACTGTTCTTACTGTTTCAAATAAATTACTAATTTGTGTTATTACTAACATTAATACTATAATAAGTCCTGTTATGGTTGTCATCATAGCTTGATCTTCTCTTCCTGCTTTTGTTAAAACTTGATTTAATACAGCAACTAAAATACCAATACCAGCTATTTTAAATAACAAATCTATATCCATAAATACCTCCTTAAATAAAGATAATAACAATTATAAGTCCCATTATAAATCCCATCTTTTTATATACTTTTGCATTACTAAGTTTATATTCATTGGCTTCTTTTACTTGATTTTCAAGTGTATTTATTCCATTGTCTATTATATTAATTTGTGTTGTTACATCTCCTCTACCTAAACTTTTTATAATTGATATAAATACATTTTTATCATAATCAGTTAAATTTTTTATTCTTGAGATGTTTACTACTATACTTTCATCTTTTATATAATCACTTTTTTGATTTAACATATCAATTATAATTTGTCCTATTGCATCTTTAAGTTCAAAATATACATTTTGTCTTGCTATTTCAAAAGCATTTGGTAAAATAGTTTGCATATATACTATTTCATTTTTCACATTTTTTAAAAATGTTATCATATCTCTTAATATATACTCTCTTTTTGATAAACCTCCTGCTTTTTGTATTCCAATATAGCCTGCAAGTGCAACTATTAAAAAAGATATTATGAGTTTTATTATAATCATAATATATTCCTCCTTAAGATACATTTTTTAACTTATCATCATTATTCAACTTATACATTTTTTCTATAGTTCCCGGACCATTTTTATTTGATAATATTATTAGATTTCTAAATATATTGTTTTCTAAAAGTTTATCAAATCCTTCTTTTAAAGATATATCCTTTATACTATTCCCATGAGCAGTAAATATTAAAGACACACCACTACAAACAGCATAATTAATAGCTTTTACATCATCTGTTGTTCCAATCTCATCTGTTGCTATTACATTTACTCCCATACTTCTTGTAATCATTTCTATTCCTTTTGATTTAGAAATATTAGACATCACATCAGTTCTAAGACCAACATCTAAATTACAAATACCATTACATACAGAAGCTATCTCTCCTCTTTCATCTACAAGACCCACGTTTAAACCTTTTAATTTTAAGTAATCTACACCATTACTAATTTGTCTTATAATATCTCTTAATAAAGTTGTTTTACCACATCCCGGTGGTGATACTATAAGTGTGTTATAAAATATACCATCTTCTATTATTTGAGTAAGTATTTTATCTGCACAACCAATAATTTGATGTGCTACTCTTATATTTAAGCTATTAATATTTTTTATATTTTTAATATTTCCATCTAAAACAACTGCTTCACCACAAATTCCAATTCTATGTCCACCATTTATTACTATAAAACCATTATTTATATCATTTTGAATAGAATAAATTGAATTTTTTGATACTTTTATTAATATATCTAATATATCTTTTAAACTAACTATATATTCAAGTACTATTTCAATACTAGAAGTTATAACAATACAATTTTTATTAACTCGTAACCTAATCTCACTAATACCAGTATTAGAACCGATATTTTTTATTTTCTGTGTTAAAATTTCCGGTAATACTTTATAAATTTCTTCCATACTTGCCTCCATTTTTATATTATAGTTATACAATAATAGTTTTAAAAAAAATGTTGAAAAGTAATGTTTTACACTAAATTTTTTATCTAGTTTTGGCAAAAAAAATGGATTCTAAACGAACCCATTTTATAATTCAAATAAATCAAGTATTTCTTCTTTCGACATTTTACTAATAAATGTTTCTCCTTCTTTTATTATTGCATTTGTTATATCCATTTTCTTATCTTGTAATTTAAGTATTTTTTCTTCTATACTATTTTGAGTAATAAGTTTAAAAACTTGTACATTACTTCTTTGACCAATTCTATATGCTCTATCTGTGGCTTGATTTTGAGCTGATAAATTCCACCAAGGATCATAATGTATTACCATATCAGCACCAGTAAGATTAAGACCTGTTCCTCCAGCTTTTAGTGATATTAAAAATACTTTTACATCTTCAGATTTGTTAAATTTATCGACCATCTCAACTCTTATATCTGATTTTGTTTTTCCTGTAAGCATAAAATATTTTATATTATTCTCATCTAATCTTTTGGTTATTATATCAAACATTGATGTAAAGCCTGAAAAAAGCAATATTTTATGTCCAGAATTTGTAGCATCTTTTATTATTTCTATACATTGATTTAGTTTTGAACTATCACCATTATAATTATCTAAGAAAAGAGAGGGATGACAACATATTTGTCTTAATCTTGTTATAAGTGATAAGATTTTAAGTTTTGATTTTTCAAATCCATTAATACTGATTTCTTCATTCATTTCTTTTTTTGCTTTCTTTAAATATGCCATATATATTTGCTCTTGTTCTTTTTCCATTTTACTGTACATTATTGTTTCAGTTTTATCTGGAAGCTCTTTTAAAACTTCTTTTTTTACACGTCTTAAAATAAAAGGACTAACTAGCTTTTTTAATCTTTCTTTTGCATTATTATCGTCATCTTTTATAATTGGATTTTCAAATTCCTCTTTAAATTTCTTGTATGAAAATAAATAACCAGGCATTATAAAATCAAAAATAGACCAAAGCTCAGATAAAGAATTTTCAATAGGTGTTCCTGTAAGAGCAAATCTTGTTTTACTCTTTAATTTTTTTAATGCTTTAGCATTTTTTGTATTATTATTTTTTATATATTGTGCCTCATCTGCAATAACATAATTAAATTCTTTTTTTTCATAACTATCAATATCTCTTTTTAATAAATCATAAGATGTTATAACAACATCATAACTATTAATTTTACTTATAAGTTTTTCTCTTTCATTTGCATTACCAGAAATTACTAATATTTTTATATCTTCAGCAAACTTTTTGATTTCTTTTTCCCAATTTATATATAATGAGCTTGGGCAAATAACTATAGATGGTATCTTGTTATTTACACTATCTTCTAAAAGTGCTATTACTTGTATTGTTTTTCCAAGTCCCATATCATCAGCAAGTATTCCACCAAATCCATAATATTCAAGATTTTTTAACCAATTATATCCTGTTTTTTGATAAATTCTAAGAAGTCTATTAATATTAAACTTTGGAGTAAATGAAATATCATTAACATTTTTTATATCTTTTATTATCTTTTTAAAACTATCATCTTTAGATAGAATTATATTTTCATTATTATTTTTTAATATATTATCTAAATAAAGAGCTCTAAATTTTGGAACTTTTATATTTGCGCCATCAAAATCTTTTAACGATAGATTTAGCTCACGTGCAATGCTTACCATTGTATTAACGCCATCAGAATCCATATTAACAAAACTTCCATCTTTTAACCTGTAGTATTTTTTCTTTAAATTATAATTTTTTAAAATCTCAACTAACTCTTTTTCATCAAAATCTAAATTAGTAAAGTCTATATTTAACAAATCATTTTCTATTCTTACACCAACATTTATTTTTCTTAGATTAATTACTTTTTTAGACTTAATTTTATCTGTTGCCATAACTTCAAATTTCTGTATAAAAAAATTAATTCCGCTATTTAAAAAATTATAAATATCCTCATCATTTTTTATATAAAGTCTTTTATTTTTTCTATCAAGTAAAAATTTAAGTTTAGAAAATATTTCTTTTGTTTTTGTTTCCTCTACAATATTTCTATTACATGTAATTTTTAAATTATCATCAAAAGGATTAAAACTCACATCATCGTATATAAATTCTACATTACATATCACATCTTGATTATTTGCTATATCTAAGTATACTTTAACATTTAATTGTTTTGCTTTATACTTTTCTATTACATCCTGATTTATATTTATATTTAAAATATCAGTAATTTTAGGCAAAACATATTCACAAAAATTAGTGGCATCCTTTTTTTCAATATTTACATTATCTTCTGTTACATCATTAAAAATAGTTAAAAATTTATATGCCATTTCTCTAAATCTTTTTGAACATCTATATAATTTATTATTATACAAAATATATATAGTTTTGCTACCTGGTAATACAAAATAATCATTTTCAAGTCTTTTAATATTAAGTCCCTCATCTTCTTTTTCTGTAATTTCAAAATTAAATTCAGGATCTTTATCTACAAACTTTATATCAGTTATAATTTCATTTTCGCCATCATCTAAATAATAGCCTTCAATCTTTACTTTTTTATTTTCCATTAATTCAAAAAATTCATCTAGTACATTATACTTTAACTTCAAAACACCACGATACCTTTTATCTAATGAAAAGTTATATGTACCAAGTTTTGAAAACTCATTATACTCAATTGCTTTTTTTGTAACAAACTCTGCTATATCTTTATAACTGTCGGAAAAAGCATTAATATTATGTCTAAATGATAATAATTTACCATAACTATATTCCATGTTATTTATCATAGCATTTCCAAATTTATAAATATCTCTTAAAATATATTTTCTTTCTTTACCAACTTTAAAATATACTTCTAACTCTTTATTTTTAAATCCAGTAAGTTTTAATATTGGAACTATTTCCATATTAAGTGGTGTATATTTTTCAAATTCTAGATTTTCATAATATGAAATTAAGTTATCATTTTGTGATTTTTCATTATTATTATCACTGCTTTTATATACACTATTTATTATTTCATCATCTTCTGTAACTTTTTTATTTACAAAATTTATATATTTTTCACTATTTATAAATATATCAAAAATAAGTGCTACTATATGCGGACAAAAGGCACCCTTTTTAGATGCCTCTTTACATGTACAATGATAATTTAATAAATTTTCTTTTCTATTAACTCTTGCTTTATAAAACTCGTCTTTATCATAAATTGTAGCATCAATAACATATTTTTTATTTGAAACATAATTTACATGATTAATATCTATTTTACTTTGTTCAAATAATTTTTTCCCAACTGTTATAGTTTTAGTATCAACAAGATTTAATATTTTATTTATTTCATCTGGATTAATAAGCATTTTTTATACTCCTATTACATTTAGTTATTTCATATTCTCTAATATCACATTCCATATATCATTTGTTTCTAAACCTTTTCTCCATGCAGAAATTCCAGCCAAATTATATTTTTTTACAATTTCTATTCTTTGTTTCATAGAATCCGCATCTTCAATCCATAATTGATATTTTGTATTTCCTACTTGTGTTTCAACATAGTTTTGACCAGCATCTGCATCCCAAACTTTTGCTAAATCATTTCTATTTATAAAATCTACACAATCTTCCATTGAATATATACTAGATGTTAAATTATTTGTGCTTGTATTTGTTCTCCATATTCTAGTGTAAAAAGGAACTCCAAGAATTATTTTACTTGCTGGTATATTAGAATCATTTAACATTGAAACAATATTTTCTTCAACCCAAGGGATATCTGCGATAGAACCAGCCTCTGATGACCAAGAACCTCTATGATCATATCCCATAAGTATCATATAATCACAAAATCTACCAATATTTTGTCTATCTAGATATCTTACAAAATATGTATCTACTGATACAGTTATATTCTCACTTCTAAATATAGAAGTTAATTCTTTTATAAATTGTGTGAACACATCCCTATCATTATCATATAATTGTTCAAAGTCTATATTAATTCCATCTATTTTATCTTCTTTTGCTATTCTAAGTAAATTTTTTATAAAAGCTTCCCTATTTTGCTCGCTATTTAACATAGCAGATGTAACATCTGGTGTATAATTTACATCATCAATACCATTTGTTACAATTGGCCATAACTTATATCCGTTTTGTTTTGCTTGATTAAAATATGCACTACTATATTTTGATGATATTTCGCCATTTTTATTACTTAATTCATACCATGTTGGAGATACTACATCAACACCTTCTATTTTACTTCCAAGTGTATTTAAATCACTACCATATTGCCAAAACATTGTTATTTTTTCATTAGAAGTTTGAGTTGTATTGTCAGTTTCATTTTTATTTTCATTATTTGTGTTATTTAAATCAACATTATTTTTTGAAATATATCCAACAACACCAGTATCTGTTTTGATTTTATACCATCTGTTATGATTTAAGCTTTCATCATATACAGTTACTGTATTTGTATTATTTAAATGTTCTATAACATTAGATTTTGTGGATAAATCTTCATATACATTTACCCTATTATATTTTACTGCTATTCCACTAGTATCTTTTTTATCTATTGTTATTGTATTAGTTTTCTCATTATATTCAACTTTTACACCATATACATCTTTTACTAAGTTAATGTCTAGATATGACATATCATTTACAATTTTTGCTGGTGTAGTAATTTGTTTATCAACAAAATTTTCTGTCATTTTGTTTTCATCTATTTTAAATTTTATTAATCTATCAGAAGTTGTTATAATTAATTTAGTTGCCACCTTATCATAATATATATCACTATCTATAAGTTTTGAAATAGTATCAGTAGAAATATATATTCCACCATTTTCTATAAATGGTTTATAATCTGTTTTTATATTATCACCAAATACTACTAAATCTGAACTTGTTGTATTTTTGATTCTATTTGTAGGCACTACTTTAAAAAATATAAGTACAACAAAGATTAAAAGTATTATTAAATATGGTAACCTTTTTAATTCTTTTAACATTTTCATCAACCTTCCTATGATTTATAATTATACAATATTTTTTACAATTTGTGAATATAAATTATTATTTTTTTGTAATATTTTAGGTTTTTATGGACAAAGTGTAATATTTTTGTAATATTTGATATATATAACTTTTATGATATAATAAAAATGGTGATTATATGTATTTAATATTAATATTTACTATTATATTAATTTTATTATTTTTTTTAGGTTTTTTCATAGGTAAATATTTTTATAATGTTTCAATAGACAAAAGAAATGTTCTAAAAAAATACGAAGAGAAGAAAATAAAATATAAAAAAGATAAAAAATACAAAGAAAATGTTGATAAAATGAAAGATTTTATATCAAAAGAAACAAAAGAAATATGTATAACTTCTTTTGATAATCTAAAATTATATGGATATTTGAAGGAAAATAAAGATCAAAACATATATATAATTTTTTCTCATGGATATGGTGGCTTAATTTATGATTTGTATAAATATATTTATCCATACATTGAAAAAAACTATAATATTTTATTGCCAAACTTACGTGGACATGGTAAAAGTGAAGGAAATTATATTGGTATGGGAGTAAATGATGCAAAAGATATTTTGTATTTTATCAACTACATTGTAAATAAAAACAAAAATGCTAAAATTATTCTTGCAGGTGTTTCAATGGGAGCTGCTACAACTATGCTAACACTTGGTCAAGATATTCCTAAAAATGTTGTATGTGCCATTGAAGATTGTGGATATACTTCTGTATTTGATGAATTTAAGTATCAATTAAAGAAGTTTTATAAACTTCCAAGTTTTCCTTTTTTATATATTGGTAAATTATACATTTTATATAAAGCCAAATATAATATTTCTAAAGCCTCATGTGTTGACGTATTAAAGAAAAATAAAGTTCCTATTCTTTTTATTCATGGTAGTAAAGATGATTATGTACCATTTTATATGCTAGATATTTTGTATAATAGTGCTATTTGTGAAAAAGAAAAAGTTGTGATAAAAAATGCAAAACACTCAAAATGTTGTACTACAAATAAAGAAAAATATTTCTCTAGTATATTTAAATTCATAGACAAATATATTAAATAAAATATATAAGTATAAAAAAAACTTGAAATTTAAAATTTCAAGTTTTTATATTACTTATTTAATGCATTATCTACCAAAGTATCAATAATCTCAGTATAAGTAAAACCATCATTAATTAACATTTTTGGATACATACTTATATCAGTAAAACCAGGCATTGTATTTACTTCATTAAAATAAATCTTTTCTTTTGTAACAAAAAAGTCTACTCTTGCTAGTGATGTTAAATTCAAAATTTTAAAAATATCTTTAGAATATTTTTTTATTTTCTCTTTAGTTTCTTCCTTTATAATTGCAGGTACTTTAGTATATGATTTTTCACTACTATATTTTGAATAATAATCATAAACCTCATTCTCACTATAGATTTCACCAGGTGTAGTTACAATTATTTTTTTATCTTTTTGAATAACTCCACATTCAATTTCCTTTTTATCTGATATATACTTTTCAACAAGTACTGTATCATCATATGTAAAAGCTTTTTTCATTGCTTCGTATAATTTTGATATATTATCTACTTTCGATACACCATATGAAGATCCTTCTTTATTTGGTTTTACAAATAAAGGCAAATCTAATTTATTTTGTATATTTTCAATTAATTCTTTTTTATCACTATTTTCATATTTTTCTTTTGAGATATCCACATAATCAACAACATCAATGTTTATTGATGAGACTAATTTTTTACATAAAAGTTTATTCATTGCAACTGAACTTTCAAGTGAACTACATCCAATATATTTTATATTTGCAAGTTCAAATATCTTTTGAATTTTTCCACCTTCACCATACTTTCCATGTAAAACTGGAAATGCGACATCATAATTTCTTAAAAAATCTATTATGTTTGTAATCCTATACTTATTTTTTTCATCTTTTAACCATTTATTTTGTTTTATTTTTTCTATATCTCCACTGTATATATAAAATTCATCATTTTTATCTATTCCTATTTTTGTAACATCATATTTTGATGTGTCAATATTTTGCAAAATATTAGCTGCCGATCTACAAGAAATTTCATGTTCTGTAGAACTTGAGCCGAAAAATACTAGCATTTTTAGTTTCATTATAAATCACCTCAGGCTTTCTTATTATACTACGATTACAAATAAATTACAATAACAAAAATTTGTTATTTTTATATATTTTTGTTATAATTAAAGTAAATATAAGGAGAATTATATGAAAAAATTTTTATTTTTTATTTTTATTGTTTTACTCATAATTTTTATAACATATATATTCTACTTTTTAAATGTAATTCCTCATAAATCATATGATAATAATTACTTTAATATACTAACCTATAAAAGTAATATAGACATGGATAATGATAATGTAGATGATCAAACTGATATATTACAAAATGCTAAAGAATATATAAAAAGAAGACCTAAATACAAAAGCAAATATTACTCTACTGGATATCCAAATGATGAATATGGTGTCTGTACTGATGTTATTGCTATTTCTCTTTTAAATTCAGGATATGATTTACAAGAACTTGTATATCAAGATATTTTACAAAATAAACAAAATTACGATATCGACACTATTGATAGAAATATTGACTTTAGAAGAGTTAGGAACTTAAATGTATATTTTAAAAATAATCATATAAGTCTTACAACAGATATAACTAAAATTGATGAATGGCAAGGAGGAGATATTGTAGTTTTTAAAGAACATATTGGGCTTATATCAGACAAAAGAAACCAAAATGGTATCCCTTTTGTAATTCATCATTCTAACCCATTTCAAATAAGATATGAAGAAGACATTTTAGAAAATAGAGATGATATTATCGGTCATTATAGAATAAGTTAACCCCCTTTTTATTGGGGGCTTTATTATTATTCTATTACTTCAAGTGGCGTAAAGTTTGCCATTAATCTTTTAAAACCAGATTTTTCAAATCTTATATCAAGTTTAAAATCATCACCTTCTGGTTCTATTTTCTCAATGATACCCACTCCAAACTTTTTATGTTTTACTTTCATACCTATTTCATAATTAAAACTTCTAGCTGTAATATCTATTTTATTTGGCATACTATTTATATTACTTAAAAATGTATCTACACTAAGACCAAATTTAGGTTTTGATTTTATAGTATTATCTACATTATTTTTAATAGATTTATAACTATTATCTATAAAACTATTTACTACTGAGTACTCTTTATCTAGATATTTTTCAGATTTCCTTTTTCTTAAGCTTGAATTTTCCTTTGCAGTATCTGTTAGTAGCTCCTCTGGTATTTCTCCAACAAATCTTGATGGCATTGTATATGTAGTTGATCCATACAGTGTTCTTTTTGAAGCATTCGTAATATATAATTTTTCTTTTGCACGTGTAATTCCAACATAGCAAAGTCTTCTTTCTTCTTCTACTTCTTCATCTTCTTCAATTGAACGTTTTGATGGAAATAATCCTTCTTCCATTCCAACCAAAAATACTACTGGAAATTCAAGTCCTTTTGCACTGTGCATTGTCATTAAAGTAACTGCTTCATTTGTTTCATCTAATTTATCAACATCTGAAACTAAGGCTATACTATCTAAGAAATCTGATAACTTGTTATCTGCATTTTCATTTTCAAACTCAATTGCAACGCCGATAAATTCCATAAGATTTTCAAATCTCATTTCATTTTCCTTTGAGTCGTTCTCATTTAACATATCTTCATATCCTGAATTTTTTAATATCAACTTCATTAATTCAGAGATTTTTATTTTATCTTTTTTTTCAATTAAATCATTTATCATATCTCTAAAATGTATTAAATTTGCTTGACATCTAAGACCTGTAATATTTACTGGATCTTGAATATATTCAAAAATAGACATATTATTTGATGCAGCAAGAAGATCAAGTTTATCTATAGCTCTTTCACCTATACCTCTTTTTGGTTCATTAATTATTCTTTTTAGAGCAATATTATCATTTACATTTTGTATTAATTTTAAATAACTTGTTAAATCTTTTATTTCTTTTCTTGAATAAAATTTTATTCCACCTATTAATTTATATGGTGTGCCACTTCTCATAAAGACTTCTTCTAAAACACGTGCTTGAGCGTTTGTTCTAAAAAGCACTGCAAAATCTTTATACGTTTTTTTGTCCTCTCTACATATTTTATCTATTTCATCTACAATATACTCTACTTCTTCATATTCATTACCAAGTGTTTTATATTCTATTTTTTCTCCGTCATTATTATCAGTCCATAATTTTTTATCTATTTTAGATTTATTATTTTTTATCACATTATTCGCTGCATTTAATATATTTTTTGTGCTTCTATAATTTTGCTCTAATTTTACTATTTTAGCATTTGGAAATTCATTTTCAAAATTTAATATATTAGATATATCTGCACCTCTAAATCCATATATGCTTTGAGATTCATCACCAACTACACATATATTTCCATGTGCTGATGATAAAAGACTTATTAGCAAAAATTGAATTTTATTTGTATCTTGATATTCATCTACTAATATATATCTAAATTTTTGTTGATAATATATAAGTCGATCAGGATATTTTACAAAAAGTTCAACTGTAAGCATAATTATATCGTCAAAATCTATAGAATTATTTTTCTTTAGGGTATCTTCATACATAAAATATACTTTTGATACTTGTTCTTTTCTAAAATCTCCAATAGATTCTGCTTGGTATTTTTTTGCATCTTTCATATTTTCTTTTGCTTTACTAATTTCACTTTTTAAATACGAGATCGGATATTTTTTATCATCTAAATTAAGTTTTTTTACTACTTCTTTTAATACTTTTTCTTTATCTAATTCATCAAATATATTAAAATCTGTTCCATAACCTAACAGTGTTATTTCTCTTTTTAAAATTCTTACACATACTGAATGGAATGTTCCAAGCCAAATATCATTTGCTATATCTCCTATTAATGAATTTACTCTTTCTTTCATTTCTTTTGCAGCTTTATTTGTAAATGTAATAGCAAGTATTTGCCATGGTTTTACAATTTCTTTTTCTAATAAATATGCTATTTTATATGTAAGCACTCTTGTTTTTCCAGAACCAGCACCAGCAAGTATTAATAATGGTCCATCAACATATTCTGCTGCTTCTTTTTGTTTATCATTTAAATTTTCTAGTATATCACTCATACATTACTCTCCTATTCCAAACAAACCTTAGTTTGCTATTTTATTATACCAAAACATACAAAAAAAAACAATCTAAAAAACAAGCAAAACTTTTGTTTTTTAGACTGCCAAAATATTATGTATATTTTAGTCTTAAAAAGCTATCATTCCACCATAATCAACAACATCTAAATTTTTAAAATCAATTATATTTTTATTTTTTGATAATATAAATTTTTTTATTTTATCATTTTTATCTATTTTGTTTAAATCACCAAAGATTACAACATTATTTTCGTCTAAAATAGATATAGCTCCTCCAACAAATCCATTCATAGTAGAATACGAATTATTATTGTATAATTTTATATCTGGTATATAATCTAAGTATAAAACATCTATATTAAAATCTTCTAATTTTTCTTTAATTTTTTTATCCGTTGTTATTACTGATGTATCATCTATTACTGCAATACTACATTTTGTATAGCCTTGTTTTACAGATATTTTTTTTATACCATTTTTATCTATTATAGTTTTTACAATTTTATCTGTATACTTAAAATTATGTATAGCAATATTATTTAATATACAAACGTTATAGCAAATATCATATGGATATTTTTCTTTTAAATCTGTTTTTCCGCAAACTATTTTTATATCATTATTTTTTATACTATTTTTTAAATTATCATAATTTGATTTATCAACAATTAATGTGTTTAATACTTTAGTACATAGAATATCTGTATGAGATGATATTTCTTCATATAAATTATTGTTTTTTTGTATGGTTATTACATGCCCATATTTAGATAATAAATCATATTCTTCTTTTCTTATTCTTTCATCAATTAAAAAATATTTTTTCATTTATTCCTCTTTTTTTACTATAACATCTTTTTCTTACTAAGCCATAAAGTTGCAAGTACCGTTATTACTATAGATACAACTATTACACATATAAATCCAATTATATCTGTTCTAAATGGGAAATCTACATTCATTCCAAGAAAACTAGATATCATTGTTGGAAGTGAAATTATTACTGTAATTGATGTTAAAAATTTCATAACATTATTTAAGTTATTTGATACTATTGTTCCAAATATATCAGTTATTCCATTTAATATTTCGCTATATGTTTGAATCATTTCTATTGCCTGTCTGTTTTCAATTAAAGTATCTTCTAATATATCTTCATCTTCTTCATATAATTTTATTGCTTTTCCTCTATTTAATTTTTCCAATACCACTTGATTTGCTTTAACTGAAGCATTAAAATATATCATTGTTTTTTCAAAATTTAAAATATTCATTAACTCTTCATTGCTCATTGTTTTTTCCATTTTACTTTCAAAATTTTCTAAATCTTGATTTATATATGTAAGATATCTTATATAATCTTGAGCCATATTATACAAAATTTTAAACACAAATCTTGATTTTTTTTGTGTTTCTACAAGATATGGCTTTGAATTATTTAATATTTGATCAACACTTGTGATATTTACTTGAGAAATGGTAATAAAAATATCATCTCTTACAAGTATCATACCAAGTGGTAATGTTGTATAATATTTTTTCTTCTTTTTATACTCTGTTGCTGGAGAATCAACAACTATAAGTACTGCATCGTCTTCAAAATCTATATGTGCTTTTTCTGCTATATCTAGTGGATATTTTAATAAATGTTCTTCAATATTAACTAATTTGGCTATATCTGATATCTCTTTATCAGTTGGTTTTACTAAATTAATCCAACATCCTTTTACTGGCTTTTCAATACTATCTATTAAGCCAGTTTTTATATTAGTTTTGTATATATTTATCATTTGTATCCTCCTTATACGTAATTAATATATTTATTTATAATATTTTATATCTATTTTTTTTAATTGTCAAACAATTTTTATATTATTTTTATGTTGACAGAAATGTTAAAATAAATTATAATATGTCTGAATAATTTAATATACTTTTTTAAACTATTGGAAAGAAAGAAGGTCTATTTTATGAATAAAATTTGTTATAGTAATTTTAAAAATTTTTTTGTAAGTTCTATTGATTATTGTATAGAAAACAAAATTAATAATTACACTATTGTTTTATATGTGGATGGAAAAATAAAATACAATTTTAACTATCCAGGCTCAAACATATCCACAGTATTATGGAGTTATTTTAGAAAAAATATAGCTTATAATTTTGATAAAATAGATATTAAAATTATAAGAAAAAATATACCCGTTAGTCTTAAAGTGTATGAAAAATTATCTTTTACTAAAAATAACGATTTAATAACATTACTTATCACAAATAAGTTAACACAAAATGTAAAATATGAATACAAATTAAAGGATTTAGATAAATTATTCTAAATCCTTTTTAACTACATTGTAAGTTTACCGTTTTTATTATCAACAACAAATAGTATTTTTTATATAATGAAATTTTAATTATTTATTACTTTATAGTTTTATTTGTTATAAATATTATCAATTTTTACTATTCTAATTATTTTTATTTAAGATATTTCAAATCAGAATCATTAAGAATTTTTATCTGAGAAATAGCTGTTTTATTTAGTTTTTCTAATCTTTCTGGTTGTTTTTATCTATCATTTATAAAAACAGCATTTAAGTTTTCTAAATTTGCTAAACATATTAATTCATTTATAGTTGCATAATCCCTAATATTTCCATTTAAATTCGGATTTTTGTTTCTCCATTGTTTAGCAGTCATTCCAAATAGCGCCATATTTAAAACATCAGTTTCCTCTGAGCTTTTCCTATTTAACTGTCAAAATTTGCGTACCCTGACATTACTCCTTAAAGTTCTTGATATAACTACATTTAGAGTCATTTTGGTTTAAAAATTCGAGTTTTTAGCCTATTTAAAAGTCCAAAATTTTCCTTTATATATAAAGGTTTGTCCGTTTTTGTGGTCATAATATATAATCTTCTATTGTTTATTTTCTCTTTTGCTCAGATTTTTAGTATTTAATAAAAGTTCATCAAAATCTGATACATAAATTCTATCTTGTATTATTCTATATCTTTCGAATTCTGTTTCTGCATGAAGTTTTGCCATCTCTGCTGAGATTTTCCCATTATCTTTTAAAATTTCATGATCCCATAATTTTAAAAATCCATTTAATCTTTCTTCCCAATCTGCCATTGTCATTGGAATATGTCTCATAGCCTGCATTTCTGCTAAATCTAAATATGCAGATACTATTCTTTCTAATTGTCCTATTTCTTTTTCAGATAAATAATTTTTGGCAACAGTAACATCATATTTATGTATTTTACTATTCGGTGCTCCTTCCCATGAAGTTAGACCCATGTGTTCTTTAGTACTATCCGCTCTGCTATAAATTATTTCAGCAGCTGTATTTCCAGAAACTGCATAATGTAATTTGTTTTGAATTGATGTAAAAAATCTAATTGTAGCTTTTGCTGTTTTATCATAATCAATTGAAGTTGCATAAATATCAGTGATTTTTTGATAAAATTTTCTTTCTGACATTCTTATTTCTCTTATACGTTCTAATTGCTCTTCAAAATATTTTTCTGTTAGAATTGAGCCACCGTTTTTTAGACGTTCGTCATCCATTACCCAACCTTTTATTGTATAATCTTTTACAATTTGATTTGCCCATTTTCTAAATTGTACAGCTCTTTCATTGTTCACTTTAAAGCCCACAGCAATAATCATTTGTAAATTGTAATGTGCAACATTTCTTGAAACATCTCTATTTCCTTCTTTTTGAACTATTAGGAAATTCCTAATAGTTGAATCTTTTTCTAGTTCATTATCTCTATATATATTTGCAATATGTTCATTAATTGTGGCAACATTTACATTATATAAAGTTGCCAACATTTTCTGTGTCAGCCATATATTTTCGTCTTCATATCTAACTTCTATAGATTCTGGATTATCTCCTACTGCTGCTACATAAGTTAAATACTCAGCAGCACTGGAACGAATTGTTATTTCATTTTTCTTTTTGCCCATTCAATATCACTCCATTTCCTTTAATTTTTTTAATTTACTGCTTTTATTTCGTAATATGCCTCTAAACAATTTTCTTTTTTCTCTTCTTGTCTATCGCCTTCATCTACATACCAATACTATTCTTTAATTACTTTTAAGAACCGACTTGTATATGGAAATTATCAAATATAAATTCCATTTTCATAGATTTTATCTTCCTTTCACAATATAGCCATTAAAGCAATTAAAATACTATTGTTAGTAAAATTTTTCCTTGCAACTTGTAATTTAACAATTACCTTGAATATTTCTTTTTCATTACTGTTCCTACAGTAAATACTATAATACTTGGTACTATAAATTCAACAACTCTTTCAATTATAAAAGCATAAAATGGTGCCGAATTAGCTGTATCGTCATATTTAAAATAATCTACTCCTGATCTAATGGCAAACCCAATAATTAAAAATATTCTAACTGCATACAAAAATTTTTAAATATTTTCTTTTTTATATTGATTGAATGTTTTACTAGTAAAACTCAAAACCATCTAGTAATCTAGGCATTCCTTGATTTGGCTTAAATATCTCATTTCCTCTGAGTAAATATAATTAATCTGTTCTTTAGTCAACTCTGTAGGTACCAAATTTTGTTTGATGGCATCCGTATGTATTCTATAATTTATTTTTGAAAGTTCTCTTTTGGCATTCCATCCAATTTGTTTTTGCTCTTCTGATTTTAATCGTTCAAATTCTTTAATTAACAACAGTTTAAATTTTGGACTAATCCACATTCCAAATTCAAAAGCAATATCCTTATGAGCATAGGTACCACCATATCTTCCTGCCTTCGAAATTATACCAATTACATTAGTTTTTTCTACCCATTCTTTCACACTAATTTTAAAGCTATTTAACCCAGCTTGACTTTTAATTATGGAGAATTCGCCATAATTAAAATTTGGATTATGAATTTCTTCTCAAATACCTAAAAATTCAATAGTATTTCTATTTCTTAACCAATCTGATATAAAAAAATTTCCATCTTTAGATTTTAACATATCTGTAATTGATATATAGTCTTCATTTTTTATTTTAAAATATGATATTTTTTGGTCTAAAACCGTTAATTCAGACATTATCCACCTCCTATCATTCATATTAATTAATAAATATATACATCTATTTAATTTTTTATACTTATATCATACTTTTATATATATAGCAATCTTTTTTTTGAACTTTTGTTCATTTTTATAATTTTTAAAAATAAGTTAACTTAAGCTAAAAAATTCAAACATAAGTTAATTTGGGTAAAAGAATCCTTGAAATTACATATATTATTTCAAGGATTTTATTCTTAATTATAAAGAAATTATTTTTCAACCACTTTTTAACTACATTGTAAGTTTACCGTTTTTATTATCAACAACAAGTAATATATTCTCTTCTTCACCAGTTTTAGCATTAATATATATCAAGTATTCTTTTTCATCTATAATTCCTATAAATTCATATGTTAATATTTCACCTTTAGAATCCGTAGGAATTATAGCAAGATTTGATGCTTTTATATCTAAATTTTTATTTAATTTGTCTTTTGCTTCATCTATACTAATAAGTGGTATTAATTCCTCTTTTTCTCTTTGTCTTTTATTAAATATATAACCTTGTGATTCAACACACATTATCTCTCCATTGTCTAATGCAACCTTTGCTTTTATTAAATCTGTATACATTACTATATTATTTTCATACCCTGCAAAATTAATAGTTATCATATTATCTAAGATACCATAATAAGTATCTTTAATATCATAAATTCCAATATTATTTAAAAATTCTATAGCTTTTCTTTTAGCTTCATCTATATCTATATTTTGACTTAAAACTTTTCTATCACTAATCATAAGATATATTTTTCCATCATTTTTTGTAAGTTCAATTTGTTTTTTATCTTCAATATTTTTTAGTTTTACTTCATATTTATATAAATTAAGATTTCCATTAATCTCCCGTTTAAATTCAATATTTTCAATATTTTCTTTTTTAAAATATTTTTTTATTTTTTCTATTCCTTCTTCATTTGAAATTTCTTTATCACTTAACCACTTTGGCTTAATATTTAATATATGATTAGAATATGCTCCATCATAAATTAGCCCTTCATATTCTTGAAAAGCTTTTTCTAATTTTCCAAAATTAGATACTTCAATACTTATATCTAAATTGTTTAATTTTTCATTTGTTAATTTTTCTACTTCATCCCACTTTATCTTACCACTATTTAGTTCTTCATAAATATTTTGAATTATTTTAGAAAGTTCCACAGAATTTTCCTGTATATAATTTACATTTTCATAATCTTTTTGTGTTAAAGTATTACCACTTGCTACATTTTTCATTAAACTATATGAAAAATCACTTACTTGTGCAAGATAGTTAGCAACTTTAGATAACACATTTTGAGCGGTTGGTAAACTTTCTATATTTTCTTTTGCAAGGTTAGTTTCTCTCCAAATAGTTGCTAGAGTTGTAGTTGTATATTTAGGAGTTGTTGCAAGTTTTAATTTAGTTAATTCAAGTTCAACATTTTTAATATATCCAACAGTTTCATACATCGCTTTTGTATAGAAATTTTGAGTCATATCTTTTTGTCTTTTAAAATTATTTAACATTTCCATAGCAAAAATACTCATTGCTCCAAATAGCATGAATAAAAATACACCCAAATATTTTTTATTTACTTTCTTTTTTAGTTTATTTATTTTTATTTCTAATTTTTCTAACATATATTATTCTCCAAATGCAAATCTATGAGATCCAATCTCAATACTTGTTTTTAAACTAAATAACCATTTATTTTTTGTCTTATTTGGGTTATAAAAATAAAGTGCTCCATTTGTAGGATCTGAACCATTTATAGCATCTTCTGCTGCTTTATACACACTAGAACCTTCTTCTATTGGCACATTAAATTGTCCATCTTTTATTGATGAAAATTGATTATTTTGATATATAACTCCAGCAATTGTATTTGGAAATTTTGGACTTTTAACTCTATTTAATATAACTGCACCAACTGCAACTTGACCAATATATGGTTCTCCTCTTGCTTCTGCATTTATAAGTCTTGCTAAGAGATTTACCATATCATTTCCAAGTTCACCATCTTCTGTACTAATTGAACTTTCATTCTTTTTGTATTCTAAATCAACTTCTTCTGCATAAACACTATTATCAAATAATTTTAATATATCTTTTATATCATAACCATTTTGTGAATAATATAATAAAATGATAGATACAAATAATAAAGCAAAAAGAAGTATATATTTTTTTAAGTTCATAAATATCACCACTATATGTTATTTTTTACAAACTAAATAAAATATATACTCTTTTTTTAAAAAATATAACAAATTATAACAAGTGCAATTACTCCTGGTATTCCAAGTATACCTGCTATTAGTGCTGTAATTTTATTAAATGGTATATGAAGATTTATACTTGCACCAAAGTTGTTTATTACTAATATTAAAAAGAGTCCAACAATAATATTTAATACAAGTTTTAAAATTTTTTTAAATGGCCATGAAAATACTTTTGCAACAATTATAACTGCTATAATACATAAAATTAAAATAACATATTCCATAATAAAAACCTCTACTAAATTATACTTTTTCATATTTTTTTTATGAATATATTATTTATCTTTTTTTGTAATATTTTGTATATTTTTTATATTAAAATTTAATTAATAAATTTAAAATATAGTCAATTTATATATTTTATGATATACTATAATTATATAAATGGAGGAGAAATAATGATTGATTTTACAAATGCAATAGAAGAATTTAATAACTATAAAGGATCTGAAAAGAAGAAAACCTTAATATACAATAATAAAAAATATTTAGTTAAATTTCCTGACCCCATAAGAGAAAAAAATAAAAATATATCATATATTAATAATGCATATTCTGAATATATTGGAAGTAATATTTTTAAACTTACTGGTTTTGAGACTCAAAATACAATACTTGGAGAATATGAATATAATAACAAAAAGAAAATAGTATGTGCATGTGAAGATTTTACAAATAAAGAAAATATACTATATGAGTTTGAAAATATTGCACTAAGTACAAATCCAGATAAAAAAATTGGAACTGATTTAAATGATATAATGGAAGTTATAGAACAAAATAAAATGATTGAAACTTATGAAACTAAAAAAAAATTTTGGAATATGTTCATTATTGATAGTTTAATTGGTAATACAGATAGACACAATGGAAATTGGGGATTTTTATTAAATACAAATACAAATGAAGTTAAATTCTCTCCAATATATGATTGTGGCTCATGTCTTAATCCAATGCTAGAAGATAATACTTTAAAAAATATATCAGAAACAGAACTAAAGAATCTTGCAATAAACTGTTATTCATGTATAAAAGATAATGGGAAGAAGATTAATTATATGACATTCATATCTAAAATGAAAAATAATGAATGCAACGATGCAATAATAAGAATATTTAAAAAAATTAATATTGAAAAAATCAAAAATTTTATTGATAATATAGAATGTATATCTATTTCAAGAAAAAATTTTTATAAAAAAATACTAAACTTAAGATATAACATAATAAAAGATACATATAAAAAATTAAATAAATAAGCTATACGAAATTAACACGTATAGTTTTTTTTTATGAATATATTATTTATCTTTTTTTGTAATATTTTGTATATTTTTAAATAATAAAAAATATATATTAATAAGGATATGGTGATTAAATGTATTTAGTTATAAGAAAAAATTCTATTATATTAACTCTTTTTATTTGTTTCATAACAGTATTCTCTATATTCTGTATAAATAAAGCAACATTAATGGCAAAATCAGATAATACTAATTGGGGACTTTCATTTAAAAAAACTGGTGAAACTCCAGTTGGTAATGCTTCACCTGAATTTTTAAAAAATTACAATTCATATTATATTGGTGATACCAATCAAAAAAATATATATTTAACATTTGATTGTGGATATGAAAACGGATATATGCCTAAAATTCTTGAAATATTAAAAAAACATGATATAAAAGCTACTTTTTTTGTAGTTGGTAGTTATATAAAAACAAATCCAGATCTTGTAAAACAAATGGTAGCAGACGGACACATTGTTGGAAATCATACAATGAATCATCCTAATATGAGTAAAATGTCCACTCTAGATGAATTTAAAAATGAAATTGAACCGGTAGAAAAATTATTTAAAGAATGTACTGGTCAAGAATTTAAAAAATATTATAGACCTCCTCAAGGAATATATTCAACAAAAAATCTAGAAATGGCAAAAGAACTTGGTTACAAAACTATATTTTGGAGTTTAGCTTATGTTGACTGGAAACAAGATAGTCAACCAGATACAAAAACTGCTTTAGAAAAAATAAAAAGTAGAATACATAATGGTGCAATTATCTTATTACATAGTACATCTAAAACAAATGCAGATATATTAGATACTTTAATTACAGATTTAAAATCTTCAGGATATACATTTAAAAATTTAGATGAATTACCTAAATAAAAAAGAGTAAAGATCTAATAATTTAGATTCTTTACTCTTAGAAGTTTTAACTAAATATAAATAAATTTTCTTTTAAATTATCACCACAATATTTAGAAGCAATATCAAATAATTCACCACATTGGCTTAATCTGTATAAATAAAAATTCAAATCAACCTTGTTCATAGAAGTGACTTTTTTTCTAAAATATTCTTTACCAAGCATAATTAAATTTAAAAATTCTTCATTTGTACATGTAAAAATAATTTCTTGATAATCTTTCAGACTAATATCATTTCTACTTTCTTTATATCTATCTTTAGATAGTAAAAGATGATAAATTGATAATGCATCTAAAATAGCAGTTAAAACTTGTTTTTGATTTTCAAGTTTTAATTTTTTATTAGTTTCAGCATTATTTTGTAACATTGATAATTCATCAATATTGCAATTCATTAAAATCTTTTTTCTTTCTTCATTTTCTGCCAAATCTAATTTTTGTAATACTTCAAAAACTTCTTTTTCTTTCATTTTACTTTCCTCCTAAATAATTATTTTTGAAAAACTAAATAGTTTAATCAAACTATTACACTTTATCAACAAGTGCACTATATATTATACCACATAATATGTTAGTTGTAAATAAAAAATGGTAAAAATTAAAAGGCACATAAAAATGCCTTTTAATTTTTTGAGTCTTTTATAGTTATTTGTACATCATAAGCATTTGAAAAATCAAATGTAGCTTGTGTATCTAATTTCAAAACTTCTCCAGGGTTTATATTCCCTACATATCCAGAAATAGTTGTTATTTCTTCATTTTTGCTGTTAACAAGTTTTATACTAAGAATTAAATCTTTAATCTCATAATTCCCATTATTTTTAACATTTGCAGTAAACTTACTCACATTATCCACTTCTTCGATTTTAATATCGGATATTACAAGATTTGAAATCTTCTTTTCTTCCTTTATTTTTTCACTAATATTAATTTTTGTTGTATCATCTAAAATCTTAGTATAATTATCTTGACTTTCAGTAACATTACCACCATTATTATCATTATTATTTTTTTCTATTTTTATTTTCCAATTTTTTAAATTACATTTTTTACAAATTTTGCTGTGTGTAGTACATTCATACTCATACCCCTTTTAGTTTACATATATTTTTTTTGATATTATTTATTAATTTCCAATTTATAACAAAATTATACATATTTTTTATATTTTTTCAAGTATTTTTTTACAACATTATACTTTCTATGCTATTTGTAATTTTTTTGTTATATTTTTGTAATACTATTGTTATATACGCAAAAAACCTAGTAAAATACTAGGTTTGAAAATTTAATCATTAAAATATTCTAACTATATCATTATATGTTACAAATATCGTTAGAAGTATAAGTAATCCAAGTCCTATATATGAAAGTATAGCCTCAACATTTATTGGCATTTTCTTTCTTGTTATCGCTTCTCCTATAACAATTACCATTTTACCTCCATCAAGTGGTGGAAATGGCATAATATTTGCAACACCAACAGCTAAACTAATTATTGCCATTAAATTCAAAAATGGTATAAATCCACTTGTTTTTGATACTACTTCACCAATTCCAACAATTCCAGACATATGATCAAGTCCTACTTTTCCTTTAAATAAATCAACATATGAACCAACTATTGTTTTTATATTATCAAAAGTTGTATACATTGCATATTTAAAATTGGTTTTAATTTGCTCAGTTGAAGTAATACCTAAATCAAAATTTCTTTTTGAATCTGGTGTAAAACTAACATTAAAAGTTTCATTATCTCTTTTTATTTCAAAATCAAGTTGTTTATCTGGATTTTCTCTTATATAATTTACAACTTCATCTGCAGTGTTTGTGGCAGTCCGATTAATAGATAATATTTGATCTCCAGCTTTAAGACCATTATCTGCAGCTTTTCCTCCAGATGCAACCATTTCTATAGTATTACTTGCATCATTTGTTGCTAGAAATGATACTCCTATATATCCTATATTTTGAGTTGCATCTTTTACTGTAACTGTTTCTGTTTTACCATTACGTATATACTCTATGACTGCATCATTTCCATCTTCATCTCTATTTATAAGTTCTGACTGTAAATGAACATCTTTTCCATTTATTGAAACAATTTCATCTCCTACTTGAAGACCCGCATTTGCTGCAACTGAATTTTCTGATAATCCTGTTATTTTTGTGTTATATGTTGGAACAGTATATGCAACTGATATGAAAAGTACAAAAGCAAGTATTGCATTAAATGTTGCGCCAGCTATTAACACTACAAGTTTGGCAAATGTTCCTTTTTTTGCAAATGAACCTTCTGTTTCTGATTCTCCATCTTCACCTTCAATAGCACAATATCCACCAAGAGGTATCCATCTTAATGAATACATAGTACCTTTATATTTTTTTTGTACTATTTTTGGTCCAAAGCCAATTGAAAATTCATTTACATCCATTTTAAATAATTTTGCAAAAATAAAATGTCCAAATTCATGAATTACAGCTACGCAAGCAAGTATAATTAACAATTTAATTACTGTAATTAAAAAAGCTATCAATTAAAAACTCTCCTCCTTTAAAATTACATTATATAAAAAAATATAATAAAACATATATAATTGGAGCTACAAATAATATGCTATCAAATCTATCTAAAATCCCACCATGTCCAGGAATTATAGTTCCAAAATCTTTTATTTTACAAAATCTTTTTATTGCAGAAAAAGATAAATCGCCAATTTGTCCTGCAATACTAGCTATTATAGCTGAAATTATTATATGTAATATTTCAAAATTCATACTAAAAAATGTATTAGCTATTAACATCAATAAAGTATATGAAATTAAAACTCCAATAATTCCTCCTATTGCACCTTCTACTGTTTTTTTAGGACTTATATTTGGACATAATTTTTTCTTTCCAAATTTAGAACCTATAAAATACGCAAATGTATCTGATGCAAATGCTCCTAAAATTACGAACCATATAAGTATTCTACCATTATCCATTACTAATATTTGTTTTATATATGAAAACAAATATGGAATGCACAATACAGATAAAATACTTATTGCAATATCTATAACTGATCTTTTTAAATTAGTAAACAATATATATGCAAACATAGCAATTAAGAAAATCGGAAGAACTATTCTTATAGCTGAAATTTTTAAATCATCTTGTATTAGATCTCCTATTGCAAAAATACTTAAACATCCAATATATCCAATCCATGATATAGGATTATATCCTGCATCTTTAAAAGCTTTATTATATTCATATACCCCAATAAGCGATAGTATAGTAATAAATAATGTATCGACTATTGGATTATTAATAACAAGAATTACTAATAATACTAATGCAAATATTAAAGCTGAAATTATCCTCGTTTTCACTAAATCACTCCTATATTTTATATTTCCATTATTTCTTTTTCCTTCTTATTAATAATTTCTTCTACGTTATTAATAAATTTATCAGTTATTTTTTGTATCTTTTCTTCTGATGATTTTAAATCATCTTCTGTAATTTCTGATGATTTTTGTTTTTTCTTTGCTTCATCTATACCGTCACGTCTTATATTTCTTATTGCTACTTTAGTTTCCTCAGCAATTGATTTTACATTTTTAACCAATTCTTTTCTTCTATCCTCAGTTAATTCAGGAAATACTATTCTAATACAGTTTCCATCATTTGTGGGATTAATTCCAATATCTGATTTTTGAATAGCTCTTTCTATTTTTGATAAAGTAGATTTATCCCAAGGAGTTATAAGTATTTGTCTTGCTTCTGGTACTGAAATAGTTCCAACTTGATTAACTGGAGTTGGCATACCATAATAATCTACCATTACCTTATTTAATATAGCTGGATTAGCTCTTCCAGCTCTTATATCTGCTAATTCATCTTCTAGATGTTCAATTGTTTTTTCCATTCTTTTTTCTATTAAATCAAATTCCATAAATATTCTCTCCTTTAAATATCATATAAATATTATACAACAAAATGTTAAAAAATCAAGTAAGTAAAACAATATTTGGTATTCTGTAATATTATTGTAATGAAATTATATTCCGTATAAAAACTCATTTCTTGCTTTTTTATATTTTATTACTTTATTTTTTATATAATCTTCCAATTTTGTCTTAAATTCTTCTTTTTTTATTTCATTTTGTGCAACCATTGTAAGACCTTTTTCCCAACTAGCTGTTAATTTTGGATTTAGTAAGTCAGGCATAGTCTTTTTTACTACATCATATATTGCCTCTCCTCTTTGTGATGGCGTTAAAATTTGAGTTTTTTTATTTACTTTTATATAATCTATTCTTTCTAATTTTTTTATAATTTCAGCACGAGTTGCACTTGTACCAATTCCACTCCGCTTTATTTGTTCACGTAATTTTTCGTCTTCTATTAATTTACCTGCATTTTCCATTGCAAGTATCATAGATCCAGAAGAATATCTACTTGGTGGTGTTGTTTCTCCTTCTTTTATTATATAATCTAAAATATTTAATTTATCGCTTTTTTTTAATTTTGATAGTATTTCAATATTATTCTTTTTATTTTCTTCTTGATCTTGTTTTTCAGTTTTATCCATTTGAATATAAGTATTTTCATTTTTAAAATTTATATCTTCTTTTTCTTTATCTTTTGTTTCTAATTTATCAATGCTTTTAGCTACTTCTAAATATCCTTCACTTATACATACTTTTCCACTAGCTATAAAAGTTTCTTCACCAATTTTTGCAGTTAATGATATTTTGCTGTACTTAGCTTCAGGATAAAATATAGCAATAAATCTTTTAACTATTAAATGAAATATCTTTTTTTCCAGAACATTTAATTTTTCATAATTTTCAAATCCTTGTCCAGTTGGAATTATAGCATAATGGTCTGTTATTTTAGAATCATCAACATACTTTGTTTTTTCTAATTTTATACTATATTTTTCTTTAACCATTTTATTTAAAAATCCTTTTATATCATTATCTAGATTTGATTTAATAAGACCATTTAAATTCTTATTTATTTCTTTTGCAACAGCACTTGATAATACTCTTGCATCGGTTCTAGGATAAGTTACTAATTTTTTTTCATATAAATTTTGAATAATATTTAAAGTATCGTCTGGGCTTATTTTATATCTTTTTGAACATTCATTTTGAATTTCTGCAAGATTAAATAAAAGTGGTGGCTTTTCTTTTGTTTGTTTTTTTGTTATTTGATCTATAATCATATCAGAAGATAGTGATTTTAAGTATGATATAAATTCTTTTGCATCCTCTTTTTTATTAAATCCAGAATCATTATATAATCTTGGATCATTATATACCTTTGATTTTGTGGATACTTTAAAATCTGCTGTAAAAGTATTATTAATATTTTCCCCAAGTTTTACTTGTATTTTATAAAAAGACTTCTTTTTAAAATTTTTTATCTCTCTTTCTCTTTCAACTATCATTCCTAAGACACATGTCATTACTCTTCCTATTGATATTACTACTCTTTTTTCATTTAATTTTTTTGCAAGTATATTACCATAAGCAATAGATAAAAGTCTTGAAAAATTAATTCCTATTAAATAATCTTCTTGTGCTCTAAGGTAAGCTGCATCTGATAAACTATCATAACAAGATATATCTTTTGCATCTTTTATACCATTTAAAATAGCCTCTTTAGTTTGAGAATCTATCCAAACTCTTTTTTTCTCTTTGCTTGGATTTCCAGCCATACTGTCAACAAGCCTATAAATATATTCTCCTTCTCTTCCAGAGTCGGTACAAACATATATTAAAGAAACATCTTCTCTATTTAAAATATTTGATACAATATCAAACTGTTTTTTTACACTATCTATAACTTCATATTTAAATTCTTTAGGTATAAATGGTAAAGTATTTAATCTCCAATATTTCATATTCTCATCATATTTTTCTGGATAACTCATTGTAACTAAATGTCCAACACACCAAGTTACAATATAATCTTCAGATTCGATATATCCATTATTATTTACACCATTTATTCCTAAAACTTTTGCAAATTCTCGTGCTACACTTGGCTTTTCTGCTATAATTACTTTCTTGCTCATTTTCTACCTCTTATTTTACATACAGATTAATTATATCATATTTTATATAATTAATCATATAATTTTTAATAATTATTTTACTTTTACAAAGCATATAAAATTAAATTTAATTGAAATATCAAAGCAAAAATGATATAATAAGCATGATAATAATAGATATTTAAAAAAAATTTTTTAAGGAGTGAATTTATGGAATCAATAACTATTGATAATAATAATATAATAGATAATAAAATTAAAATAACATTAGCAAAATTTTCAATTTCTATGATAATTGAAGATAATAAAGTAGTATATTTTGAAAAAGATTTTTTAGAATTAAAAGATTATTATAAACTTGTACGAAATTTATCTTTTCCAGTAAAAAATATAAATACTAAATATTTATATAACGATTTTTATTTTAAGTATAATAAAAAATATATAGTATTTAATAAAGTAAAAAGATATGATACATCAGAGTTTAACAAAAAATATGATATTAATTTATTATATTTTTCAAAAAATGATAAAGACGTAACTAAAATGATAATTTATAAAATTTCTGAATTAAAACAAAAAAGTAAATATATTTTTTATGTAACTAATGAAATAATAGAAAATTATTTAACAAAAACGAATTCAAACACATCAAAATTTGTATATAATTTATCTAATGGTTTTATTTATATTAATGATACTATTAATAATATATCTTTTAAAAATAAGATTTTTAATTTAAATAATAATAATATCTCATATTTGTATTTTAATTCATTAAGAAATTCTTCAAATATTTATCAGTTTTTATCTACTTTAAATATAAAAAATTATCACTTTACATCTATTCCAATTGATAAGATACCAAATTTTAAATTATACGATAAAACAAAACTTTATTACATTAAACTATCAAACAATAAAATTTATATATATGAAATAGAAATAATATTTTGCTATGAAAATAAGTTTATTTTAAAACTATATAAATTAAATTTAGATGTTATTTAAAATTTAAAAGAACTATCAAAATAAGATAGTTCTTTTATGATTTAAAGAAAAACAAATAGACCTTAATCTATTTGTTCATCTAAAATAACAGTTATACTAATTTTATTTAAAACTTCATCTTCTAAAAATTCTTCTAATAAAATATTTTCTTCTTTAAGTGGCCAATAACTTTTTTTGGTTTCTAAATCATTAATTTGATAACGTTCATCATTAATACTAAAAATTATTTTATGTTTATCTTTATCTTGTTTAATATATACATTACTATACAAATCTCTTACTAATAATAGTTTATCAGTTTTTACTTCTTGTACATTTATTATACTAGTTGATACAAGCCCCTTAATTACCCTTTTAATGATTTCTCTATCGATTCTTTTTACTTTATACACTTTGTTATTAAACTCTAAAATATAAGTATCCTTTAAATAATAAGTTTCATAATTTTCTAGTTTACAAAATTCGTCTTGTAACTCATCGAAGAAATATAATTCTAGTTTGTTACTTTTTTGGTCTTTAATTATTTTAACCTTCATAGCTAAACCTCCTAATAAAGATGTTTTATGTAATTTATTTTTTTTACATATATATTATAATACTATTTTTAAAAAAATCAATATCTTACATAAAAAAAGATAATGGATTTTAGGCTCTATAATAAATGTTGGGGTGAAAATATACCTCAACATTATTTTTTGGCATAAAAAAGTTGCAATTAAATCAT
>CALWOE010000002.1 GCA_944383035.1 uncultured Clostridia bacterium | reverse complement strand
TCTGGAAATAAAAAAGAATACAATATTAAAGAGATAGAAAAAAAAGAAAAAAGTTTAGAGCTTTACAAAGATAGAATATTTTTTAAAGATCGTTGGATTAAAGAAGTAAAATCTATGGTATATGCTGGAATATTCCCTGCAGAAGGTACAGATTATAGTGAACTTAAAGAAGCTTTAGAAAAACTAAAATTAAATGACGCTTCACTAAATTATGAATTAGAAACATCAAGTGCATTAGGTCATGGTTTTAGATGTGGTTTCTTAGGTTTATTACATATGGAGATAATACAGGAAAGATTAGAAAGAGAATATGATTTAAATTTAATAACTACTGCACCATCTGTAATATATAAAGTTCATAAAACAAATGGTGAGGTTTTAGATTTATATAATCCATCTGAGTTACCAAAGCCACAAGAAATAGATTATATGGAAGAACCCATTGCAAGAACTAAAATTATAACTCCAAAAGATTATGTTGGCAATATAATGGAACTTTGTCAAAATAGACGTGGTGAATTTGTTAACATGAAGTATATAGATTCATCTCGTGTAGAACTTGAATATATGTTACCATTAAATGAAATAATATATGATTTCTTTAACAGCTTAAAATCTAGAACAAAAGGATATGCATCTTTTGATTATGAAGTAGAGAAATATCAAAAATCTAATTTAGTAAAACTTGATATATTATTAAATGGTCAAGTTGTTGATGCTCTATCTTTTATAGTAAATAGAGAAAATGCTCAAACTAGAGGTAGAAAAATGGCTACTAAATTAAAAGAATTAATACCAAGGCAACTTTTTGAAATACCAATTCAAGCAGCAATTGGAGGAAAAGTTATTGCAAGAGAAACAGTAAAAGCAATGAGAAAAGATGTACTTGCAAAATGTTATGGTGGGGATATTTCAAGAAAGAAAAAATTACTTGAAAAACAAAAAGAAGGTAAAAAGAAAATGAGACAAATTGGAAATGTAGAACTTCCACAAGATGCATTTATGAGTGTATTAAAGTTAGATGAATAGTACAGGTGAATTTAATGAAATGTAAAATAACTGAAAATTTCTTTGATAGATTTATTGTAAAAGATTTAGAAACAAATGAGCATAAAATAGCATTTTTAAGTGGAAATGTAAAAAAGAAAAATAGTGTACT
This sequence comes from uncultured Clostridia bacterium, assembly GCA_944383035.1. Classification (GTDB taxonomy): domain Bacteria; phylum Bacillota; class Clostridia; order TANB77; family CAG-465; genus CAG-465. The sequence continues at coordinate 44,717 of CALWOE010000002.1, read as the reverse complement.
TATAGGTGATATTGTACAAGTCGAGAAAAAATATGATAAGAATATTATTGTAAATATAGATAAAAGAAAAAATGAATTAATTAGACCACCAGTAGCAAACATTGACAATTTAATAATTGTATTATCACTTAAAAATCCAACTCCTGATTATATGCTACTTGATAAACAGCTTGTACTTTGTTATTTTAAAAATATAAATCCAATTATTTGTGTAAATAAATTAGATCTTTTGGATGAAGACTCTAAAAAAGAGATTGAATATATAAACAAAGTATATAAAAATAATGGTTATGATGTTTTTTATACTAGTTCAAAAACAGAGGAGAATATAGATTTATTATTGAAAAAGATAGAAGGTACTACATCAGCTTTTTCTGGCAATTCAGGTGTTGGTAAATCAAGTATTACAAATATTATATTAAAAAATAAAAGTAATAATAACGATGTACAAACATTAAAGCTAGAAATTGGTGATATAGCAAGAAAAACTAAAAGAGGTAAACATACAACAAAAAAAGTATCTTTATTTGAATTAGAAAATAATACATATATATTAGATACTCCAGGTTTTTCAAGCTATGAATTATATGATATTCCATATAAAGAATTAAAACATGCATATGTTGAATTTTCAAAATATAATTGTGAATTTTCCGATTGTGCACATGTAATAGAAAATGAGGATGTATGTTTGGTAAAAAGAAATGTTAAATGTAGCAATATTGATAAAAATAGATATGAAAGATATGTTTATTTGTATGATAAATTAAAAAAAATAGATGATAGAAAGTATAAATAAAATATATAGCACAAAAATTATTCAGTATAAAACAATATATTGAATAATTTTTATTTATGTAGTAAAATTTATATGAGGTAAATTTTATGAATAAAAATATTGCTATATCTATACTAGATTCAAAAAATAAAAGCGATTTTATAGATGTAATTTCTAAAGTTAGTAAAAAAATTAATAATATAAAGCTAAGTAGTATAGATTTTTTTGATGTTATAATACACTATGATGTAATGGATAATAAATTTGTTAAAAATATTGGTGTTGATATTGAAGATATTAAAATTGCCAAAAAACATAATTTATATGCAGATGTTCATTTAATGGTTAAATATCCACTAGAAGATAAATATATAAAAAAAGCATTAGATTATGGAGCAAATAGTATAACTATTCACTATGAAATAGACAATTTTGAAGAAACACTTAAATATTTATATGATAAAAAACAAGATTTAAAAAATAAAGATTTTGATTTGACTATTGGTGTAAGTATAAAACCAAACACAGATGTTGGTGTATTAAAAGCATATGAAAAATATTTTGATAAAATACTTTTAATGAGTGTTGAACCAGGACTTGGTGGTCAAAAATATATAGAATATACAAATGAAAAAATAAAATTTGCACAAAAGATATATAAAGAAAAAATAATACAAGTAGATGGTGGTATAAATTATAAAAATTTAGAGAAAATATATAGGACTAAAATAGATAGTATGGTAATAGGAAGTGACATATCAAAGATTAGTTCTAGAGAAGATAGTATATTTAATAGATTATTTTTGTATAATTTAATAAAGTTAAATGAAGATCTTCCAAAAGATAGTAATGTAGAATTTGATAGAAAATTACTTTCACTATCTAAAGCTAATGATGTTTTGCTTGGTATAAAAGTACCTAAGACAAGAAAACTTTCAAATAAGATATATAAATATACAAATTTTGATATTTTAAATTATTTTATTTCATCTTCTTATCACGAATACAGAAGATTTGCAATATTTTGTATTTCTAATTATTGTAAAAAATATTTATTATCAAAAGATATAAATTCATTAGAAGAAGCAGTAAATTTTATAAATAAAAATATTAAATATATAGATAATTGGGATCTTACAGATGAAGTTGGGTCAAATATAATTGGAAAATATTATTTGTGCTTAGATGATGAAAAAATTAAAAAACATGTAATGTTTTATTTAAATAGTGATATTGTTTGGATAAAAAGAATTGGAATTGTATCAATGTTACCACTATCTCGCAAAAAAAGAGAAGATATAGTTTTATTTGTCTTAGATAAAGTGTTATACGAAAATTATCATTTATATCAAAAAGCTACTGGATGGGTTTTAAGAGAATTATACAAAAAAGATAATGAAGTAGTATATAACTTTTTATTAAAAAATAGCAAGATAAAAAAACTACCAAGTATTATGTTAAGTTATGCTATGGAGAAAATGACTTTAAAACAAAAAGAACAAATTAGAAAAAGGGGTAAGTAATATGAAAATTGGAATAATTGGTGCAATGCAAAAAGAAATAGAAACGATAAAAGATAATCTTGACTGGTTAGGTGTAAAAACAAGAAAAAAAATGGCTTTTTTTACAGGTAATTTAAATAATGTAGAAATAGTAATCGGAACATGTTATGAAGGAAAAGTAAATTCAGCAATATACACACAAGAAATGCTTAGAAATTTTGATGATATAGATCTAATATTAAATGTTGGGGTTGCAGGAGCAATTGACAAAGATTTAAATGTTTATGATTTTGTTGTATCTACAAAGACTGTTGAATTTGATTCAGATATCACAGCATTAAAATATGATTTAGGATATGTATTTGGAGTAAATAATGTTTATGTAAAATCAAATGAAAACTTATCAAATATATTGTATGAGGCTGCAAAATCAGTAGGAAATGCAAAAAAAGGAGTAATAGCAACATCTGATATGTTTGTAAGTAAAGATGAAACAAAAAAAATGTTAAGAAATAAATTTAATGCATTAGCTGCTGATATGGAAAGTGGAAGTATAGCACATACATGTTATATGAATGATGTAGATTTTTGTTCGCTTAGAGTTATATCAGATACAGGTAATGAAGATGAATATAAATTGTTTGTTGATAATGCTGCAAAACAAATATATAAAGTGATTGATAAATTTACAAGTCTTTTAAGTAAAAATTAAGGAGGTAAATGATATATGAAAAAAATTGCTATAATGACTGCTGGTGGAGATTGTCCAGGACTTAATAGTGTTATAAAAGCAGTTGTAATGTCAGCTATAAACAAAGGAATGGTTGTAGTTGGAATATATGACGGATATATTGGTTTTGTTGAAAAACGATATAAAGTTTTAGATAAATCTGATGTATTTGGAATAGAAGCTCAAGGAGGAACAATTCTTGGAGCTTCAAATAAAGAATGTCCATTTCATTATCCAGTAGATGCTAAACATGAACATTATGAAGATAAAGTAGCTTCATCAATTAGAGCTTTAAGAAAAATAGGCGTTGAAGGTATGATAATAGTTGGTGGAGATGGAACACTTGATTCTGCTAGAGTTATTAATGAAGCTGGTATGCCAGTTATTGGTATTCCAAAAACTATAGATAATGATATGTCTGCTAGTAATCCAACAATTGGATTTGCAACAGCTATTGAAAATGCAGCAGAAGCAATTAGAAAAGTAAAAACAACTGCTTTTTCACATAGAAGAGTAATGGTAGTTGAAATGATGGGAAGAACTTCTGGTTATTTAACATTGTATGGAGGGTTTGCAGCTGGTGCCGATATTATATTGTTACCAGAAATTGATTATAATTTAAATGTTGTATGTAATAGAGTCAAAGAAATAATGCAATCTGGAAAAAGATATGTTATAATTGCGGCTTCCGAAGCATGTAAAGAAAAAGGAAAAGAAGAGACTATTGCAAGAGTTGTAAGTGATAGTTTTGAGCAAAAAAGATATGGTGGAATAGCAGAGAAACTAGCAAGAGAGATAGAAGAAAAAACAGGGTATGAAGCTAGACCAGTAGTACTTGGTCATATTCAACGTGGTGGCGAGCCATGTACATCAGATATATTACTTGGAGCAAGACTTGGAGATTATGCTGTAAATCTTCTTGCAGATGATAGGTATGGATATATTGTTGGAGCAAAAGAGAACGTATTATTTAAGACTAGATTCCCTAAAGTTAGAGAACCAAGATTACTAGATGTAGAAGATAATGATATATGTAGAACAGCTAGAGATATGGGAATTTGTTTTGGAATATAAGTAGAAATACTTATATTTCTTTTTTATTACAAAATGATTAAAAAAATATTTCTAGAATATATAAAAGCAAACTTTTGTTTGACAAACAAATATTTGTATGCTATAATTTTTCTAACATTATGTATAGGAAAGAGGGATTTATCATGAGTGATAAAAATTTGAATGCTCAAGAACAAAGGGTTTTGGATTATATTAAACAGCAAGTTCGTACTACTGGATATCCACCTTCAGTAAGAGAAATATGTCGGGCACTTGGCTTTAAATCAACATCTTCAGCACACCAATATATATGGCGTTTAGAAGAAAAAGGTTATATTGTAAAAAAAGATTTAAAAACACGTGCAATCAGAGTAATTGGTCAAGAATCTACTATTAGCGTTCCAGTTGTTGGAAAAGTTGCAGCTGGAGAACCAATACTTGCACAAGAAAATATAGAAGATTATTTTACAATTGGAGAAAGTTTCTTTGATAAAAATTCATTAAGAAATGATAATTTCATATTAAAAGTACAAGGCGAAAGCATGATTAATGCTGGAATTAATGATGGAGATTACTTAATTGTTTCTAAACAAAATACAGCTCATAATGGTGAAATAGTTGTTGCAATGATAGACTCAGAAGCTACCGTAAAAAGATTTTATAAAGAAAAAAACTATATTAGATTACAACCAGAAAATGATAGTATGGATCCTATTATTTCAGATAGAGTACAGATTATTGGAAAAGTAATAGGTGTATTTAGAAAAATCAAATAATAACAAAATAATTACCTCTACATATTATATTAATGTAGGGGGTGTTTTTTTTGAAATTAAAAGATTTAAGAATTGGACTTGCAATAACTGGTTCATTTTGTAATTTTTCACATATAGAAAACTTAATTAATAATTTAAAAAAAGAGGGAGCAAATGTAATACCAATTGTTTCTTATTCAACTAAAAATTTTGATACCAGATTTTATAAAAAAGAAGAGTTTTTAGAAATGTTAAGAAAAACCACAGGTAATAATCTAATTGATAGTATAGTAAAAGCTGAACCAGTTGGGCCTAAAAATATGGTAGATATCATTTTAATATGTCCATGTACTGGAAATACACTTGCAAAAATAGCAAATGCAATAACTGATACACCAGTTACAATGGCTGTTAAATCGTATCTGATCTGCTGGCAGGATTTTTTATAACAGTTAAGTAGTACAAATGCTTCTATTCATTTAATATGATAAAAGCATTATTTTTTTATATAAGAAATAATGAGAAAATTTATGAAAAAGAAGATAATATTAAAGAATGTAACTTTAGATAATATTTTTTGTTGACTTTTATATAACAAAGTGATAGTATATACTTGTCCAGTTATATTGGATATAAGAAAGTGTAACTACATTTTTTGGAAATTAACAAATGTAAGAATTTTATTTTGTGCAAAAATCACATTCACGTCATTATTAATTTGGAGGATATAAAAAAAGGAGGAATTCAAATGAATACAATCAGTGGATAGAACATCTTTATTGGAAAAATTGCAGATTTTGAAGACAAAGAAAATTAAAATGTAAAAAAGACTTGATTTGTTTTAGATATTGCATCCATACCTGGTGGTGTTGATACATTTGAAGTAAAAAAACAAAATATATGAAACAATAAAAGAGGAACAAATTTATGGAAAAAATAATTGATGTAAAAAAACTATCTGAAATAAAAAAAGAAAACTTAAAACAAGAAATAAAAATGTTAAGTAAAAAAAATGTAATACCTAAACTTGCGGTTATTATTGCAAGTTTTGATGAATCTTCAAAAATATATGTAAGAAATAAAAAAAGATTATGTGATAGCTTAGGTATATTACAAGAAGAATATTATTTTAGTAATACAGTTACAACAGATGATATTTTAGATACTATAGATAAATTAAATAAAGATGATAGTGTACACGGAATACTTGTACAACTACCACTTTATAAACATTTGGACAAGCATAAAATATTAGAAAGTATAGATGTAAGAAAAGATGTTGATGGATTTAAAGAAATAAATACAGGTAGACTTTTATTAAAAAGTAAAGATATGATAATTCCATGTACTGCAAAGGGAATTATGTCTATTCTTGAATTTATAAAAGCAGATATATCTGGTAAGCATGCAGTTATTGTTGGTAGAAGTCAAATTGTTGGAAAACCAGTATCTTACATGCTGTTAAATAATGATGCAACTGTTACTATATGTCATAGTAAGACAAAAAATTTAGGTCATTATACTAAAGAGGCGGATATTTTAGTTGTAGTAGCGGGAGTTTGTAATTTAATAAAAAAAGATATGGTAAAAAAAGGTAGTATTGTAATTGATGTTGGTATAAACAAAGTTGATGGTAAAATATATGGAGATGTAAATTTACATGAAGTAATAGATGATGTAGAGTATATAACAAAAGTTCCAGGCGGAGTTGGAGTTATGACAGTAATATCTTTAATAGAAAATTTAATAGAACTAGTAAAAAGAAGTAATAATATAGAGTAGAATATTGGTATTTTCTAATATTAAGTCTCAGGATATAGCTTAAAAAATATGGTCGGTTGTATATTTTCATCCTAATATGATGAATGTGGTTTGTATTAAAAAAGTAATTTATTTTAATTTAATAACTTAAGTTTAGAGTTTTAGAAGCAAAGATTTTTTATATCTTTGCTTTTTTTTGATGTAAACTTTTATTGATCAAGATTATATAGTCTAATATTTAGTTTTTGTAATAACAAATGAATTTTTTCATAAATTTTATTAGAGGGATTTATATGGATATACAATTAAATTTTCCAAATAATAATAATCATATAAGTAATTTAGCTTTTATAAGGGCCTTACTTATAAAATGTACAATAGAAAAATTGAATATTTCATATTTAGAAAAAGAAGAATTAAAAAGAAAAATTTTAGAATATTTAAAGAATAATTGAAAAAATATAGTTCCTAAGCTATAAGATAACAACATTATTTTATGATAAAAAAAGGAGGAGTTATATATGAAAGAAAAAATTACTATAATAATATACTCTAGGAAATCAAAATATACTGGAATTGGAGATTCTATTGGAAATCAAATTGAATTATGTAAAAATTATATAAAAGTACATTATCCTAAAGATAAATATGATGTTGAAATTATAGTGTTTGAAGATGAAGGATTTTCTGGAGGAACTACAGATAGACCACAATTTCAAGAAATGTTTCAATTAATACAAAAAAAATATATAAATGTTTTGATTTGTTATAGATTAGATAGAATTAGTAGAAATATAGCCGATTTTTCAAGACTCATTGAAGAATTGTCAAAACATAATATTAGTTTTATTTCAATTAAAGAACAGTTTGATACTGGCACACCAATGGGACGCGCAATGATGTATATTGCTAGTGTATTTGCACAGCTTGAAAGAGAAGTGATTGCAGAAAGAATAAGAGATAATTTGTTGGAACTGGCAAAAACAGGCACTTGGCTTGGAGGAGATAGTCCTCTGGGGTTTTCTGTTGAACGATTTGAAAAAGTGAATATTTGTGAAAACGATGAAGTTAAAGGATTAGTTACAAAAACAAAAAAAGCATCTAAACTTGTTATTAATGATGAAGAATTAAAAATATATAATCTAATTGTTTCTAAATTTGAAGAATTAAAATCATTAACTAAGTTAGAAACATATTTACTAAACAATGATATAAAAACAAGAAAAGGTGCACATTATAGTATATTTACATTAAAATGGATATTAACTAATCCAGTTTATGTAAAAAATGATAATGATGCGATTGAATATTTTAAAAAAAAGGGAATAAATGTTTTTTGTGAAAAAGATAATAGAAATAAATTTGATGGTAATTATGGATTTTTAACTTATCATAAAACCTCTAAAAGAAAAAAATTATCAAGTGATTATTGGATTTATGCAGTAGGACTTCATCCAGGTATAATTGAAGGAAAAAGATGGATTGCAATTCAAATGTTGCTTGAAAAAAATGCAAATAAATGTTATCGTGCAGCTGGGTATCCAAAAAAGCAGACAATTGTAGCCGGACTAATTAAATGTAAAGAATGTGGATCATATATGAGACCTCGAAATATGGATAAAAAAAGAAAAGATGGAACCGTTAATTATAGGTATTCATGTGTTTTAAAAGAAAAGTCGTGTGGTCAGAAATGTAATTCTAAAAATGTAATTGGAGAAAAACTAGATAATCAAATAATAAAAATAATAAAGGAAGTATTTGTACCAAATATTGAAATATATAAAGAGCTTATGAATATGTCTATAAAAAATGAAGAAAATTTTAAACATGATGAATTAAAAAAAATACAAGTAGAACTTCAAAAAAAGAATTTAGAAATACAAAATGTTATAAGTAAATTAAAATATATAGATGTAGATATAATTGATATTATAAATACAAACTTAAAGAAGTTGAAACTAGAAAAAGAAGAATTAAATAAAAAAATAAAAAGAATAAAAAAAGAGGAAATTAAAGATTTTACTAAAGATCTAATTGAAATAAAAACTACTAAAGATGTTTGCAAAATAATAGATTTATCGTTTAAGACATTTGAATTATTTGATTTAAAAACAAAAAGAGATATTGCTAGAATTTTTATAGAAAAAATATACGGTTTTAATGATCATGTAGAAATAATTTTCTCAAATACAAAAATAAATGAACTTCAAAAAAAAGCATTTATACCAACTTATCAAAAATTAGATAATTTTTTTTGATACAGACCTGCCAACAGATAAGATGAGCAAAAGGACATATAAGGTGTAATAGACCAGTAGTAATAGGAATTTCAACAAATGATGGCTTAGGAGCTACTTTAAAAAATATTGGAGAAGTTTTAAATACAAAGAATTTTTATTTCGTACCATTTGCACAAGATGACTATGTAAAAAAACCCAAATCATTAGTTTTAAATTATGATTTTGTTGTAGATACAATAGTTGAAGCTTTAGATGGTAAACAAATTGAACCATTACTTCTAGTTAATAAATAATATTCTACATTATTAGTTTGTGAAAAAAAAGTGTAAAATTGTCTTATTTATTGAATTTACACATCTTATAATGTATAATAATATGTGTTAAAAAGATGGTGATATTATTTGTATAAGAAACTTTTAAAAAATACCGATTATATTATACTTATTACAGTTTTGATACTTTTTGTAATTGGTGTTATAGGAATATATACAGCAGGATACAATACAGATGTAAATAAAGATGAATATATAAAACAAATTATATGGTTTAGTGCTGTTTTTGTGATAATGATAGTAATATGGGCAGTAGATTATAATTTCTTTGGAATTGTAGGATATATATTATATGCTGTAAATTTAATACTACTCGTCGCGGTTTTGTTTATGCCAAGTCTTATGGGAGCTAATAGCTGGTTTAATCTTGGTGGAATGTTATATCAACCCTCAGAACTTATGAAAATAGGATATATAATTAGTTTATCAAAATTTTTGACAGTATTTAAAAATGATTTAGCAAATGGAAGTATTAAAAAGAAGATATTAATTTTAGGATTATTATTTTTATTGCTTTCATTACCAGTAATTTTAATATTGTTACAGCCAGATTTTGGTACTGCAGTTGCATTTTTATTTATAGCAGCATTTATTTTATTTAAAATGGGACTTAAATATAGATATATTTTTGGATGTGCTTTGATTTTAGTAATACTTATTCCAGTAATCTTTTTATTTTTATTAAATCCAACTCAACAAGAACGTATAAAGGTGTTTTTAGATCCAGAGTTAGATCCATTAGGTTCTGGATATAATGCAATACAATCAAAAATTGCTGTCGGATCAGGAATGCTTTTTGGAACAGGTCTTTTACAAGGAGCGCAAACACAATACGGATATTTACCTATTAAATCTACTGACTTTATTTTTTCAGTTTTATCTGAAGAATTAGGATTTTTTATGTCTGTGTTTATAATAATTTTATATGTTGTGTTAATCTTACGAATTATTAGAGTATCAAAAAATGCACCAGATGAATTTTCGAGTTGTATAGCAATTGGAGTTTGTGGAATGTTATTTTTCCATTTCGTTCAAAATATTGGAATGACAATTGGTCTATTACCAATTACTGGTGTTCCATTACCATTTTTAAGTTATGGTGGTAGTAGTTTAATTACAAATGGTATTGCAATTGGAATGGTTTTAAATATATCAGCAAGAAAAAATAAAAATATGATTTTCGGATAAAAAAGAGATATTTTAAAAGAATAGCTAATATTACTTTTAAAATATCTTTTTTATACATATTTAAATATAAAATAAAATGTAATGAAGTTAATAACAATTATAATAGGAATAAAAATAGTAAATTTTAAATGTTTAGTTTTATGTCTAAATTTATACATTCCAGAATAAATACCAATACCACCAAGAATTAAAGCAAGTATAAACAAAGTTTTTTCACTTATTCTATATTTGTTTTGTTCTGCCTTTTTTTTGTCAATATACATTACAAAAAAGGAAATAATATTTATTAATATAATATATATTATAAAATAATATTTAAGTTCCATTACATCACCTAAAATAAGTATAACACAAAAAATAAAATAATAAAACCATTAAATTAATAGAGATCAAATTTCTTAAAAAATATTATAATTTGTTGACAATTAATACTTTGTAGTATATAATATATAGGTAAAAAGCGATTTTTGCATTTTAAAATGCATATAAGGAGGGAATAAAATGGCACAACCAAAAAGAAGATGGTCAAAAGAAAGAACTCATTTAAGACGTTCTACATGGAAATTAGAAAATAAAAATTTATCTACTTGCCCAAAATGTGGTGAAGCAATTTTATCACATACAGCATGTCCTTCTTGTGGATATTACAACAAAAAACAAGTAGTTGAAGTTAAAACAGATAAAAAAGCTTAAGTAGTAATGTATCTCCACAATTTGTGGAGTTTTTTTTAATGGAGAAAAATATGAATTTAAAAATATTATATGAAGATAATCATATCATAGTAGTAGTAAAGCCAGCAGGAATACCTGTTCAACAAGATAAAACAAATGATATAGATATGTTAACAATTATAAAAGGATATTTAAAAGAAAAATATAATAAAAAAGGCAATGTATATCTAGGCCTTTTGCATAGATTAGATAGAATGGTATCTGGAGTTATGGTATTTGCCAAAACTTCTAAAGCAGCATCAAGGATTTCTAATTATATTAGAAATAAAGATGTAAAAAAAAGATATTTGGCGATTGTAAATTCAAAGCTTAAAGTAAGTGATCAACCAGTATTAATTTGTAATTATTTAGTAAAAAATGAAAGATTAAATATGAGTAAAGTAGTAACTAAAGATACAAAAAATGCTAAATATAGTGAACTTGAATATAAGGTTTTAAAAAATATAAAATATAATGGTAAAGATTATTCAATTGTTGATATTGATTTACATACAGGAAGACATCATCAAATAAGAGTACAATTTAGTAATATAAATTGTCCACTTTATGGTGATATAAAATATGGTCAAAAAGTAAATAAAGTAGGACAAAACTTAGCTTTGTTTTCATATTATTTGTCTTTTTATCATCCAACTAAAGATGAGTATCTAGAATTTAGTATTATGCCTGAAGATTTAAAAGATGATAAATTATATAAATTTGATAAGATATGGGAGGAAACTTATGGACTTTGATTCTTTAAAAATAACTTTAAATGAACTTTTGTCTAAATTTGAAACTTTAAAAAATACTTTAAAGCTAGATGATAAAAAGCAAAAAATAGATAAACTTGAAAAAGAAACTTTAAAAGAACATTTTTTTGAAGACAGAAAAAGTAGTGCAAAAGTTTTATCAGATTTAAAAGTGTTAAAGGATTTAGTAGATTATATCGAAAAAATAGAAACGTTATTTTCAGATACAAAAGTATATCTTGAACTTGCAGAAGAAATGAATGATCAAGAAAGTTTTAAAGAAGCACAAAAATTATCAAAAGACTTAAAAGAAAAATTAGAAAAACTAGAAATAGAAACATTATTATCAGATGAATATGATATAAATAATGCAATTTTGACAATACATCCTGGAGCAGGAGGAACTGAATCACAAGATTGGGCTTTAATGCTTTTTAGAATGTACACAAGATGGGCACAAAGAACAAATTTTGAAGTAGAAATTTTAGATTATCAAGATGGAGAAGAAGCTGGAATTAAAAGTGTATCTTTTTTAGTAAAGGGGACATATGCTTATGGATATTTAAAAGGAGAATCTGGTGTTCATAGACTTGTTAGAATATCACCATTTGATGCTAATAGTAGAAGACATACATCTTTTGCCTCTGTTGAAGTATTACCAGAAATATCTGATAATATTGATATTGATATAAGACCTGAAGATATTCAAATGGATGTATATAGGGCAAGTGGTGCTGGTGGTCAACATGTAAACAAGACATCATCTGCTGTAAGATTAAAACATATACCAAGTGGTATAGTTGTGACTTGTCAAACAGAAAGATCACAGCTCCAAAATAGAGAATATGCTATGTCTTTGTTAAAAGCAAAGCTTTATAAACAAGAAATGGAAAAACATAAAAAAATGATTAGTGATTTAAAAGGTGAAATAACAGATAATGCCTGGGGAAATCAAATAAGATCATATGTATTTTGTCCATACACACTTGTAAAAGATCATAGAACTGGTTTTGAAATGGGGAATATTGATGCAGTAATGGATGGAAAGATAAGTGATTTTATTTATGAGTATTTAAAAAATAAAAATAATTAAAAAGTCATATTAATAAAAATAGCTAAACTAATAATAGTTGGCTATTTTTTATTACTTAAAATACACGGTAACTAATTAATTTGTTTACATATTATAAAAAAAATGATATAATATATTGGTATAATTATGTATTTCTATATGATTTTTAATAAAAATTTAGGAGGATGGTGTTTAATTATGACACATAAAAAATTAATAGGAATAGATTTAGATGGTACTTTAACTAATTTTAAAAAAATTGATCACGAAATAATTGATAGTATGTTTAAAGGTAAAAAAGTTATTTATTTAATAGATAAGATATCTTGGTTTGTAAATGATTTTGATTTTTTACCAAATACGCAAAGAATACTTTGCCTGCGGTTTATTCTTTATTCTATTTTTTCTTTCAAAAGTTATAACTATATATATAATAAGTATAAAGATTTATATATATTAAAGACTATTAAAGAATTAAATACTATTATGAAATTATTAAATGAGCAATATAGCAAGTTTGAATTTGTTATTATTTCAAATAATTTATTATTAAAAGATTTTAAATTTGATAATGATATAATTATATTATTTGATAATAGTAAAGAGAAAATAATTAAAAAAATTATAAAGGAAAAAGATATCTTTTGTTTTATAGGAAATAATTATTTTAATGACATTTACACGTCATATAAATTTAATATTAAGAGTGTATATGTTGGCAAATCTAAATTTGTTAAAAAATTAAAAAAAGTAAAATTAAGTTGTGATAATATATTTGAGGCACTTGATATTTTATCAGAAGAAGTATAAGGTTTGTTAATATTTTTTATTAACAAACTTTTTTCTTGAAAAATGTTTTTAATAATAATATAATATAATTAAATTATAGGAGGTTTATATGAAAAGTACTAATGATAAAAAAATTGGATTTTCTAAATATGTATATATTGTTGCATTAATTATTTTTGCTACTATTATATGTATAATTTATTTTTCGAATAATGAAATTGAATTAAAAGTTAATAGTTATTCAGATAAGAGTAATATAAGTTCTATATTAAAAGAATATAATTTATATCTTAAGTCAATGTATACTAGTACACAAGGTAAATTTACATTAGAAAATTTTTCTGCAAATAAAAATGAAGTATTGTATGAGAATAATAACGATAATATTAATCTTAATGTAAGTAATATATATGCGATAAGTCCAAGTTTACAAAAAGGTAAATATAAAGATGTAGTGACAATTGAAAATGGAAAACTTGTATTTGATGAAAGTGCACTTGATAAAAAAGAATATAATGAAATACAAGATTTACTTGATGATTATTATTCTCAAAATATTATTATAGAATATAACAATGATGATATAGAGTTAGATAAAAATGGATTTTTAACATCTACAGTACTATTACAACTAGACAAACATAAAATTGCAATTCCAAAAGGTTTTGCTGTATGTAAAATTGATAGTAATACTGGAAAAGTTACACAAAAATTAAATCAAGATGAATATATTAGTTATCTTGAAGAAAATATAGAAAATGGAATTGTGATTATGGATGAAAATTATAATGAATTTGTATTTATAGTTGTAGATGATGTAGAAGAAATGTTAAATGGAACTGAAGGTCAGTTATATAATTTTTCAAATGGTACTATAACAAAAATAAAAAGTAATGCAAGAAAGCAAACAAATACTGTTGAAGAAGATGACATGTATATAGGTAGTTTTAGTATAAGCTATGAAAGTTTAACAGATATTGAAAATGAATTAAAAAGTTATTTTAATCAAACAATTGCAAGTATTAGAAAATGCGGTGGCTTTTATATCGGAAGATATGAGACTAGTGTAGATAAAGATGTATGTTATACAAGAATGGATATGAATAGTATTGGTGGATATTCTTGGTATGATATGTATTCAAAACAAAGATCACTTTCAAATAATTATGTTACTACAAGTATGATATTTGGTTGTGAATTTGATATGGCTTTAAGGTTTATAAATACTGATTATATATTTAATAGCAAAGATAGAGGTCAGTATAATGGGAATTTAATAAAAACAGGAAGTAATGTATTATATATGGAAAAAAATATTTTTGATTTAGCTGGTAATGTTAGTGAATGGACAATAGAATCAAATTCTGATAAATATAGAGTGTTAAGGGGTGGAGATTATTTTGATGGAAGAGGAGATAGCATACCTGTATCATATAGAAAAGATAGTTTCACACCATCAACTTCAAAACCAAACTTTGGATCTAGAATGCAACTTATTGTAAATTTAGTTCCATCTAATTAGTTTATATTTAGTATTGACATAGTATAATATATAGTGTATAATAAAGTAGATGCAAATCATTTGCATCTATTTTTTTGAAAAGGAGAATTGTTATGCTACATGTTATAGAAGAAACAATTATGGATAGTATAAAAATGTTACCATTTTTGTATATTGCATATCTTATATTGGAATATTTAGAAAAAAAATCAAATATAAAAGAAATTTTAAAAAATTCAGGAAAATTTGGCACAATAATTGGAGCAACTTTAGGTGCTGTTCCTCAATGTGGTTTTTCTGTTACTGCATCTAGTTTATACGCAGGACGAGTTATAACACTTGGAACATTAATTTCAGTATTTTTAGCAACCTCTGATGAAGCTATACCAATATTACTTACTACTCCAAATATGCTAGGAGAAGTTTTAAAAATAATAATAGTAAAAATTATATATGGATTTATAGCTGGTTTTGTAATTGATTTTATTATATCTAAGAAAAATCATAAATATTTGACTAAAAAGAATTTACATGAACATATAACAGCTATGTGTGAGCATGTACATTCAAAAGATAAAAAACATAGTATATGGTTACATGCTCTAAAACATACTTTAAATGTATTTGTGTATATTTTAATAGTAGCTTTTGTGTTAAATAGTATTATTCATTTGATAGGAAGTGAAAATTTAAGTAAAGTTTTAATGCAAGGAAGTGTATTACAAGTGTTTATAGCAGGAATTATTGGACTTATACCAAACTGCGCATCATCTGTAGTACTTACTAATTTATTTGTAGCTGGAAATATAAGTTTTGCATCAATTATAGCTGGTCTTTGTACTAATGCAGGAATTGGACTTGTAGTTTTATTTAAAGAAAATAAAGATATAAAAGAAAATTTAAAGATAGTTGGATTATTATATTTCTTAGGAGTATTAATTGGAGTAATTTTGCAAATTATTTCAAATTTGATTTAATCATGAAAAATACAAAACATAGAAGTAAGATTATTGATATTTTAAAGTGTAGTAATAATCCACTAACTGCAGAGGAAATATATGACAAATGTGTTAAAACAGAAAACATGAATTTATCGACTATATATAGGAATTTAAAAGTATTAAATGAAAATGATGTGATAGAAAAAGCAGTAAAACAAGATGGTACTTATTGTTATATGTTAAAAGATAACAAGCATTCACATTTACTTATATGTACTAAATGTAAAAAATGTATTAAACTTTATGAATGTCCAGTATATATTTTAGATGAAAAAATAGAAAAAAACACTGGTTATAAATTACAAAGTCACAATTTAGAAATGTATGGATTGTGTCCAAAATGTAGAAAAAATGAAAATGTATAATATAAAATATTTGAGGGATATAAATTAATTTAAATTTATATCCCTTTATTGTATGAAAAAACACAATATGATATAATTAATTATAATATATATAAAATATTTTGTTATTAACACTAAAAATATATAATCATAATATATTATAGGTGATATGTTATGAATATATGTATACTTGGAAATGACAAAAGAATAGAAAATATAAAAAAAGGTATACTAGAGGATAAAAAATATAATATTACAGATATAAAAAATGCAGATATTTTAATAGCTCAAGTTCCATTTTCAAAAGATAATGTTTTTCTAAATGGTAGTGAATATTCTGTATGTCAAATTATAGAAATACTAAAAAATACTAATAAAATATTGTTTTCTGGTTCTATTTCAAAAGATTTGAGAAAAGAATTTGAAAAAAATGACATAAAGTATGTAGATTTATTAGACTTTGAAGATGTAACTATGAAAAATGCTATAGCGACGGGAGAAGGGGCTATAAAAGATATAATAGAATCTACTGATTTTACGTTAAATAATTCAAATATATTAGTATTAGGATATGGAAGAATTGGTAAAATACTTTGTAAACAATTAAGCGGTTTTGGAGCTAATATTTATGTTGAAGCAAGAAATATTAAAGATTTAAGTTTGATTGATGCTTTTTCATATAAAAGCATTGATTTAAAATATCTAGATTTTTATCTAAAAGATATGGATATAATCATAAATACTATTCCACATCTTATATTAGATAAAAAAAGAATTAAAATGTTAAAAAAGACATGCTTTGTTTTAGACATTGCATCTTTACCTGGTGGTGTTGATACATTTGAAGTAAAAAAACAAAATATAAATTATAAATTATCTCTTGCAATACCATCTAAAACATCTCCAGTTAGTGCAGCAAAATATTTAAAGGATAAAATATATGAAATATTAGAAGAGGAACAAATTTATGGGAAAAATAATTGATATAAAAAAACTTTCTGAAATAAAAAAAGAAAACTTAAAACAAGAAATCAAAATATTAAATAAAAAAAATATAATACCTAAACTTGCAGTTATTATTGCAAGTTTTGATGAATCTTCAAAAATATATGTAAAAAATAAGAAGAATCTATGTGATAGTTTAGGTATATTACAAGAAGAATATTATTTTAGCAATACAGTTACAACAGATGATATTTTAGATACTATAGATAAATTAAATAAAGATGATAGTGTACACGGAATACTTGTACAACTACCACTTTATAAACATTTGGACAAGCATAAAATATTAGAAAGTATAGATGTAAGAAAAGATGTTGATGGATTTAAAGAAATAAATACAGGTAGACTTTTATTAAAAAGTAAAGATATGATAATTCCATGTACTGCAAAGGGAATTATGTCTATTCTTGAATTTATAAAAGCAGATATATCTGGTAAGCATGCAGTTATTGTTGGTAGAAGTCAAATTGTTGGAAAACCAGTATCTTACATGCTGTTAAATAATGATGCAACTGTTACTATATGTCATAGTAAGACAAAAAATTTAGGTCATTATACTAAAGAGGCGGATATTTTAGTTGTAGTAGCGGGAGTTTGTAATTTAATAAAAAAAGATATGGTAAAAAAAGGTAGTATTGTAATTGATGTTGGTATAAACAAAGTTGATGGTAAAATATATGGAGATGTAAATTTACATGAAGTAATAGATGATGTAGAGTATATAACAAAAGTTCCAGGCGGAGTTGGAGTTATGACAGTAATATCTTTAATAGAAAATTTAATAGAACTAGTAAAAAGAAGTAATAATATAAAGTAGGAGATTGGTATGGAAAAATTAGCAATTATATCTGATATTCATGGAAATAAATCAGCATTAGAGGAAGTTTTAAAAGATATAAAAAGAAGAAATATAGAAAAAATAATATGTTTAGGAGATTTGGTTGTAAAAGGTGTACATCCAGAAGATGTGGTTGATTTAGTACAAAAAAACTGTTTTGTGACTTTAATGGGTAATTGTGATTATTTAATAAGTAGAGAAGATATAAAAAAAGGAAAATATTGGACAACTGATAAGCTAAATAAAAATCAACTTGAATATTTAAGGAATTTACCTTACTTTTATGATATGTATATTAGTGGATATTTAGTTAGATTCTATCATGCATCTCCTTATGGTATAGATAAAATATTTAATCCAATATATGTTAATAAAAAAGGTGAAGAAGGATATGATAGAGTCATAACAGATTATGAAATGATGTTTGATAATACTGAACTTTTTGGTAATAAAGA
This sequence comes from uncultured Clostridia bacterium, assembly GCA_944383035.1. Taxonomy (GTDB): domain Bacteria; phylum Bacillota; class Clostridia; order TANB77; family CAG-465; genus CAG-465. The sequence continues at coordinate 25,910 of CALWOE010000002.1, read as the reverse complement.
TGAAATTAAAAAGCCAGATATTATATGTTATGGACATATTCATACACCAAATTTATTTAGATATAAAAACAAAATGATATTTAACGTAGGTAGTGTTGGTAATTCTACAGAAATGTTAAATGAACATAAATATTTGGATGAAACATCAAAATTTTCTACGGTTGCATCTTATGGAATTATAAGTGGTGATTTAAATTCCAAAAACTTCAATATGATTGATATAAATATAGTAAGAATTCCATACAATGTAGAAAAGGAATTAGAAGCTTTAGAAAAATCTGATATGAAGAGTAAAGATGATAGTATTAAAGTATTGAAATCGGCTTCTACTAAATAAAAGGAGTTATTATGGATACAAGATATAAACAGGTATTAAAAAAGTTGAAGAAATATAATCAAGAAAATTTGCTTATATTTTATCACAACTTACATAAAGATCAAAAACAAATTTTACTAAGTCAAATAGAAAATATAGATATTGAACTTTTAAAAGAAAATTATAAAAACTGTTTAAATCAAACAATTGATGATAATGCTAAAATAGAAACTTTAAATTTTATTTATTCTAGTAATATAAAAAATGAAGAAAAAATAAAATATTTTAACTTAGGTGAAAAAATAATAAAAGAAAATAAATATGTAGTTGTAACTATGGCAGGTGGACAAGGAACAAGACTTGGTCTTGCAAAGCCAAAAGGATGTTTTGAGCTTGAACTTAAACCTGATAAAAAAAAGTCGCTATTTGAAATACTTTGTGATAATTTTAAAATAGCATATGAAAAATATAAAGTATATATAGAGTGGTACATTATGACAAGTTCGGATAATGATAGTGATACTCAAAATTTCTTTAAAACACATAATTATTTTAATTATCCTAAAGAAAAAATTCATTTTTTTGTTCAGGAGAATATGCCTATTTTAGATTTAAATGGAAATATGGTTTTAGATAAAGAATTTAAAATAAAAGAAGTATCAAATGGTAATGGTAATGTATTTTATTCTTTAAAGAAAAATGGTATTTTAAATGATTTAAAAAAAAGAAATGTTGAATATATATTTTTTTGTGGAATAGATAATGTTTTGTTAAAAGCAATAGATCCTTTATTTATTGGTATGTTAAGTGATAGTAATTATAAAATAGCATCTAAAACAGTAGAAAAATTAGCATATGAGAAAAATGATTGGATATTTGCTAGAAAAAACGATGTTATATCTTTAATTTCACCAAAAAGATTAAGTAAAGAAAATTTAAATAAAAAGGAATTTAAGCAAATAAATATACTAGAACATCTGTTAAAAATAGATGCATTAGAAGAATGTTGTAATATGAAATTACCATATCATATAGCTTTAAAGAAAAATAATTATTTAAATGAAGAAGGGGTAAAAGTTGTTGCTAAAACAACAAATACATATAAATTTGAACAATTTATTTTTGATATATTTGAACATTTTGATAATATGTTAATTTTAAACGTTAAAAGAAAAGATGAATTTGCACCTATAAAATCTTTTACACGGCATTATACACCAGATAATGCAATAAAGCTTTATTTAAAAGTAAAAAATAAAAATATATAAATCTATACATTGTTATAAAAAAGATAAAGTCTGATATTTGATTTTACTTCAAATTTTAGATGTTATCTTTTTTTATTTGACAAATAAGAAAAATGTGTTATAATATTAGTCGTGTTTAAAATATATGGTTATTTAAATATATAACCTAGTTATGAGAGTAAAGGTATAAAATAATTTATTGTATTTTTTATTATTACAAGTCATATTGTGTTTCTATAAAATAAGAATATGATTTCTAAAAAATGCCATTTAATTAGTCTTCATTACACACCCTATTTATAGAATACTAGCATATCCAAATATCACCATAACACACAATATAGTCAAATTTGAATAAAAGGAGTTGAAAAGCACTATATTGCAAACTTATGTAATAATAAAAATATGATGATTATTTTTTGCTGGTTCAATCCCAGTTGCTCTCAGTTGTAAATTTTTTATTATTCTTAATTTGTATTAATTTATATTAGAGTATACTTATTTTTTTATTACTTATTTTATTAATTATATAAAACTTGTAAAAATTAAATGGTATCGCTAACTCTATCTTTATCCCTATCTTAAAAGATCTTAAGTTAAAACTTAGGATCTTTTTTCTATATCTAAAAAATAGAGTTATTGACAGATTAAAATAGAATTGATATAATGAGTTTGTAAAATTTTTAGTTAAAAGAAACTGAGTAGTTTAGTTGTTTATTGTTTTTTGATTAAAAGTCATTAAGAGGAGATGATTTATAATTCAAATCTTTTTAGTTTAATTATTTTTAATTTTGGTTTTATAGTTAAAAGTTAAATAATATAGGAGGATTATGCTATGGCTAGATTAGAAATTGATGCTTTAATTATTAAATCTCAAACACCAAGACGTATAAGAAGTTCTTTTGTAAAAGTACCATCAATTAACGATATTGTTAGTACTTATGTTGACAAAAATGATTGTGTAAAATCAAAATATGATAAACCACATATTTATAATTTGGATATATGTTGTTCAGGATTGGATGAGAAATTAAAATCTTGGTAAGAAAATCTTATTATTAAGGAGGTACTAATATGACTGAGATCAAACCATACCTTCTAGAAAGTGAACCATTAAGACGAGTAAAAAAGCCATGGCAAAAACGTGTGAATATTAACGATTTACCTAGTCAGTATGTTCATAGAATGGACTGTAGACCAACAGAAAGTGAAAAACTAGATTATACTAGTGAGAAATTATACTATACTATAGAAGATGATGGAACTCTATATGAATTTATGAAAAAATATTATAGTGATTAGTTGTATATTAGAAAAATAAAGCTCAGAAATTTTGAGTTTTATTTTTTTTTGATTTTTATATAAAAAAGCTTGACAAATAGTAATTGTTGATGTAATATATTAGTGTTAGTTTAGCACTCGAATACTTTAAGTGCTAAGTGGGTGATTATATATGAATTTAGATGATAGAAAAAAGAAAATATTATCATCTGTTGTAGAAGACTATATTGTATCTGCAGAGCCAGTTGGTTCTAAAACACTTGCTACAAAATATAATTTAGAATATAGTAGTGCAACTATACGTAATGAAATGAAATTTTTAAAAGAAGCAGGTTATTTAGAACAACCACATATATCTTCTGGTAGTATACCCTCTACTAAAGGATATAGATATTATGTAGATAATTTAATGAAAGAAAAGAAATTATCTATGTTAGATATAAACTATATAGAAAATAATATAAGTGGTTTTGGAGATACAGAAACATTAGTTAAGCAAGCAGCACAAGTAGTCTCAAAAATTCTTTCAAGACCAACAGTGCTAACATTAAAAAGCGAAGATTTATTAGAACATATTAAAATATTAAAAGTATCAGATAAGTTATTACTTGTAATACTTCTATCTAAAAATGGTACAGTAAAAGATGTTTTTGCAAAACTTACAGATTCTGTTCCAGAAGAAATGATAGATGAATTATCTTCAATGTTAAATACAAGACTTAATGGTACACCATTAGAAAAATTAAATGAAGTATTAAATCAAGTCATAAAAACAGAGCTTTCAGCTTTTTCTAATATTCTTGCAAATATATGTGAGAGTATAAAATATCAAATGAATAATGAAGAAAAAAAGTTAAATGCTGATGTTGAAGAAATTCTTGATTTACCTGAGTTTTCAGATGTTGAAAAGGCAAAAAAATTCGTTAATATATTATCTACTAAAGATATAGTAGATAGTACGATTGAAAAAATTGATAATGGTGAACTTGGAATTGTTATAGGATCTGAAAGTAAAGAAGTACTTTTAAAAGACTATAGTATAATTTCGCTTAATATTGAAACTAAGGATAAACATATTGGAAAATTATCAGTGATAAGTCCAAAAAGAATTGATTATTCCAAAACAGTTTCTACACTTAAGTATATAGATAAAAAACTTAAGAGTATATTTTTATCTGAGGGTATAGATAAAAAGGAAAGTGAGGAAAATATTAATGGAAAAAGAAAAAATGAATCTAGAAGATGAAAATTTAGATGAAGTGACAAATAATGAAAATCTAACTGATGAAGAATATATAGAAAAACTTACAGAAGATTTGGAAGAACAAACTAAAAAAGCAGATGAGTATTTTGAACATTTAAAGAGAAATATGGCTGAATTTGATAATTACAAAAAAAGAGTAAATAAGGAAAAAGAGACAATGTTTTCTACTATTACATCTGATATTGTAGCTGATTTATTACCAATCTTAGATAATTTTGAAAAAGCTATAAATACAGATACTCAAGATGAGTCATTCAAAAATGGTATGGAAATGATTTATAATCAAATTCAAGATGTTTTGAAAAAACTTGGTGTAGAAGAAATTGTTTGCATAAACAAAACTTTTGATCCAAATTATCATGAAGCAGTAATGCATGTTGAAGATGATAAATATGGTGAAAAAGAAATAGTAGAAGTATTTAGAAAAGGCTATAAAATTGGTGAAAAAGTAGTACGTCACTCAATGGTTAAAGTAGCAAATTAAATACAATATATTAAATTTAATTAGATTTTTACTTATTTTTCATGTTATATTATTTTAAGTAAAGTAATAATATAATATTGTAAAAGTAAGTATATAATAAATAACTTTGTTTTTTAGGAGGTAATATTATGTCAAAAGTTATAGGTATTGACTTAGGAACTACAAATTCTTGTGTAGCTGTAATAGAAAATGGCGAACCAACAGTAATTCCTAACGCAGAAGGTGGAAGAACTACTCCATCAATAGTTGCTTTCACAAAAAATGGTGAAAGACTTGTAGGTCAAGTAGCAAAAAGACAAGCGGTAACAAACCATGATAGAACAGTAATTTCTATTAAAAGAGATATGGGAAGTGATAAAAAAGTTAAAATAGATGATAAAGAATATACACCACAAGAAATTTCAGCAATGATCTTACAAAAATTAAAATCTGATGCTGAAAATTATCTTGGTGAAAAAGTAACTCAAGCTGTTATCACAGTTCCAGCATATTTTAGTGATTCTCAAAGACAAGCAACAAAAGATGCAGGTAGAATCGCTGGTCTTGAAGTTTTAAGAATTATAAATGAACCAACAGCAGCATCACTTGCACATGGTTTTGATAAAGACACAGATCAAAAAATTATGGTTTATGACTTAGGTGGTGGTACATTCGATGTATCTATCCTAGATATTGGTGATGGTGTATTTGAAGTTATGGCAACATCAGGTAATAATAGACTTGGTGGTGACGACTTTGATGAAAGAATTATTAATTATTTAGTATCTGAATTCAAAAAAGATAATGGTATTGATTTATCAACAGATAATATGGCAATGCAAAGACTTAAAGAAGCAGCAGAAAAAGCTAAAATTGAGCTTTCTGGTGTAATGCAAGCGCAAATTAATTTACCATTTATTACTGCAGATTCAACTGGTCCAAAACATATGGATATAACACTTACTAGATCAAAATTCGAAGAATTAATTTCTGATCTTGTAGAATCTACAGTTGGTCCTGTAAATCAAGCTATGAAAGATTCAGGACTTACATTTGATAAAATAGATAAAGTTTTACTTGTTGGTGGTTCAACACGTGTTCCACTTGTTCAAGAAACAGTTAAGAGAATAACTGGTAAAGAACCATATAAAGGAATAAATCCAGATGAATGTGTTGCAATTGGTGCAGCTATTCAAGGTGGTGTACTTACAGGAGAAGTTAAAGATCTTGTATTATTAGATGTTACACCTCTATCACTTGGAATTGAAACTTATGGTGGTGTATTTACAAAATTAATTGAAAGAAATACAACAATACCAACTAAAAAATCACAAATATTTAGTACAGCTGCTGATGGTCAAACTTCAGTTGAAGTACATGTATTACAAGGTGAAAGAGAAATTGCATCATATAATAAAACTTTAGGAAGATTTAGTTTAACTGGTATTCCACCAGCACCAAGAGGTGTTCCACAAATAGAAGTTACATTTGATATAGATGCAAATGGTATTGTACATGTAACTGCTAAAGATATGGCTACAAATAATGAACAAAAAATTGCTATTACAGCAAGTTCTAATTTATCAGAAGAAGAAATTCAAAAAGCTGTCAAAGAAGCTGAAGCACATGCTGCAGAGGATAAGAAGAAAAAAGAAGAAGTTGAAGTTAGAAATAATGCTGATTCATTAGTATATAATACAGAAAAAACATTAAAAGAATTAGAAGGTAAAATTTCTACTGAAGAAAAATCAAAAGTAGAAGTTGAACTTGAAAATGTTAAAAAAGCTCTTGAAGGAACAGATACAGAAAAAATTAAATCTGCATCAGAAAAATTAACACAAGTATTTTATGAAATTTCTTCTAAGTTATATTCACAACAAGCACAAGCAAACCAAAATGCTGATGCAAATGCAGGAAATGAAGCTCAGTCAAATGATAATGTAGTACATGATGCTGATTACAAAGTAGAAGACGAAAACAATAATAAATAATTACTAATTTATGGGGTGCAAGATATTTTTAATCTTACACCCTATATTAAAGTTAAATAGGGGGACGATTTTGTGGCACAGTCAAAAGATTATTATGAGATTTTGGGCGTATCACGTGATGTGACTGATGAAGAATTAAAAAAGGCATATAGAAAACTTGCAAAAAAATATCATCCAGATTCATATACTGGTGATGATAAAACAGCTGCTGAAGCAAAATTTAAAGAAATAAGTGAGGCATATTCAGTTTTATCAGATAAAGAAAAAAGAGCACAATATGATAGATTTGGTTCTAATTTTGAACAAGCAGGATATGGTGGAGCTTCTTCATATGGTGGATTTGGCGGATTTGATTTTTCTGGATTTGGTGGAGCAGGCGGTATTGACATCGATTTAGAAGATATATTAGGTAGTGTCTTTGGTGGTGGATTTGGAAGTAGTTATTCAAATAAAAAGAATGGACCTACTAAAGGTGCTGATTTAAGATATAATATGAATATATCTTTTGAAGAAGCTGCTTTTGGTGTAAAAAAAGACATTAATATATCAAGAAATGAAAATTGTGCAATTTGTCATGGAACTGGTGCAAAACCAGGAACAAATCCTGTTACATGTGATAAATGTAATGGTAGAGGGAAGATTCAATCTGTACAAAATACAATAATGGGAACTTTTTCTACTGTAAAAACTTGTGATAAATGTGGTGGTACAGGTAAGATAATTAAAGATCCATGTGACTCATGTAGAGGTAAAGGTATAACTAAAAAAACAAGAAAAATTAGTATATCAATACCAGCAGGAATTGATAATGGTCAAGCAATATCTTTACATGGCGAAGGTGATGTTGGAAGACACGGAGGTCCTAATGGTGACCTATTTGTTGTAGTTAATATACAACCACATAAGTTATTTAAAAGAAATGGATTTGATATTTTCGCAGACATTAAAGTTCCGTTTACTAAACTTGTATTAGGTGGTAGCATTAGAGTTCCAACTCTTGAAAACGAAGTTGAATTTGATATACCAGAAGGAACACAAGATGGCGCAAAATTTAGACTTAAAGATAAAGGTATACCAAAAATAAATGGTAGAGGAAAAGGTGATCTTGAATTTACTGTAAAAGTTGATATACCAAAAAAATTAAGTGAGAAACAAAAAGATATATAAAGAAAATTTGCAAATCTTACTGGTGATGAAGTAAAAAAAAAAAAAAAAGGTTTTTTTAGTAAATAAAAATAATAAGGATGTATAATAAAATATTATGCATCTGTTTTTTTTTTTTTTTGTCAATAATTGCTAAATTATATATATATAATTGATTTATTACAAAAATATTTCATGTAAATTAAAAAAAAATTACATAAGCTTATAAATTTTAATTTTGTTGAAATAGAATTAATTTAAGAGTATAATATATGTATATGTTTTGTAGTTTATGTGGAGGGGTATATGAACAAATTAACTTATAATAAAAAACAAGGTATTACTTTAATTGTGCTTGTTGTAACAATTGTTATAATACTTATACTTGTAGGTACTATAGCATTTGGATATTTAAGAACTAATCCTACTAAAAAAGCACAAGAAACAAAACTTAGAAATGATATATTAGCAATGCTAGAGCAAAGAGAATCTATTATACAAGATTATAAGTTTAATAGTTTAGGAAATAAAGAAATAACGGAAGAAGACTTAAAAGATGTTGTACCTAATGAGTATAAAGATAAATTTATAGCAACAGAAGATGGTTTGGAATATATAGGTGACGACGAAGAAGAAAAAGAAATTGCTATAGATATGGGATGTATTGATGGTAGTAAAGACAGATACCCAATTATTGATAGAATTGAAACTTCAACTGGTACAGATAGAATTAACATTTCAACAATAATAAAAGATGACAGTACACCAATAAAAGAATATGAGTATAGTATATCTGAGGATGGAAAAACATGGACAGATGTTACAATAACAGACGATGGATATATATCTATAGGACATAAAGATGATACAACATATTATGTTAAAGTAACAGTAACAGATGAAGACGGTAAAACTGATACTTCTGATATAATAGAAGTTGCGACAAAACCAGTAATTGCACCAGAACTTATTTATTCTAATGATGAATATATAAAAGGTCCTGGTACAGTAACAGCAATATATGAAAAACAAGAAAATATAACAAATGAATATAAAGTAGAAAACACTTGGACTAAAACAGGAGATGGAGAACAACAAATAACAGTAAATAAAAATGGAGAAGTTGTAGCAAAAGCAGAAGATCCTAGTGGAAATACTGCAGAGACAAAAATAGATGTAACAAATATTGATATTCTGCCACCATTACCATTTGAAATTACAACTAATGCAGATTTAACATCAGTTACAATTACAGCTTCAACAACAGATGCTACAGGAGAAAATAGTGCTACAAGTGGAATGAAAGGATATCAATTCAGTAATGATGGTGGAAAGACATGGACACCTATACAATCAAGTGGAAATTATACATATACAGGACTTAACCAAAATACAAGTTATGAATTTGTAGTAAAAGCGGTAGATAACGTTGGAAATGAAAGATTATCTGGTAAAAATGATACAACTGGAAATGTTGGTGGAGGAAATGAAACTGGCGGTACAGATGATCCAGATAATATAAATGGAGATATAAGCTTTAAATTAACACCAGATACATGGACAAATCAAGGTGTTAAAGTAGAAATTATATATGATATGGATAGTAATGTAACAAAACAATATAGTTTCGACAATTCAACATGGCATAATTATACTGCTCCAGTAACAGTAACAGATAATAATACAATTGTTTATGCAAGAGGAGTTGTTGGTTCAAATGTTGGTAAAACAGCTCAAATAAAAGTAGAAATTATAGATAGACTTGCACCTCTTGATTTTGAACCAAGATATAGAATAAGTTCAAGTTCAATATCTATATTTGTAGATGGAGCAAAAGATGCTGATGCAACAGCAGTAGATGGAAAGAGTGATATTAGAGGATTTAAGTACAGCATTGATGATGGAAAAACATGGACAGATGAGAAAAAATCTAATGTTTATACAATTTCTGGATTAAAAATGAATACAACATATAATATAAAAATACAAATAATTGATAATGCAGGAAATGTAAAAACAAGTTCTACTAAAACTGTAACTACTGAGAACTTAGAGTTACCAGTAGTTACACATACACCTACTGAATGGACAAATAGAAATGTTAATTGTACAATTGTGTATAAAGATGGTACAGATATTATAAACGAATATAAATTTGTACCAGAAGGTACAGATCCAAGTAGTGTAAATTATTCTTTGTATAAACAACCATTTGTAATAGAAGAAAATGGGAAAGTTTATGCAAGAGTAAGAGATATATCTGGACAAGTAGTAGAAACAATACACGATGTAACAAATATTGATAAAGTAAATCCAAATGTTGTAGCATATACTGGAATTATGATGTACAAAGATTTAAATTTTGCTAGTGGTTTAAATGGTTTAGAAGTATATAATAATTCTAATAATGGAAATGTAATTATAACAAGAAAAGCAATGGAAACTCCAACAGGAAGTGGTTATGGTATAGAGGTTAAAACTTTAGGAACTGCTTCACCAGGACTAGGAGGAGTATATTTTGGAACAGAATCACTTCCAAATAAAGTATATGTAACAAGAATACTTGCAAAATTTCCAAAAGGATATAAGATAAATTTGGGTACAAATCAAATTGGTGATGGATACAGTTATAGATGGCTTACTTCACAACAAGGCACAGGAGAGTTTGAAGAATATATATGTGAAGTTAAATGCGGATCAAGTGGGACATTTGAAACTACAAATTTCTTTTATTTAGATGATGGCTCTGCACCGGTTACATGGGAAATTGCAAGTGCAACAGTATTTGATGCAAATCATGGTAATGCAATCTTGTTATATGGAACAGATAATTTAAGTGGAGTAAAATATTATGGTGAGACAACAAGTTCAACAGCAGAACCAACATATAAAGAAGTAAATCCAGCTGATTGCACAACAGCTCAAATAATAACAGGACTTACACAAACAGGAACACATTATGTATGGGTTAAAGATAGTGCCACAAACAAAAATAAGACAAGTGTTGTAACTAATGATTTAACAGATGGATATATATTAACAATAAATCCAAATGGAGGTAGATGGAATAATACAACATCAAATAGTACAAGAACACAAGATTACAACACAACTATAGATTTAGGTAAAGCAACACCTCCAGCAGGTTACAAGGTAACATTTAATGGGAATGGTGGAAGTACTCCAGCAGCAATCAATACAACAAAGTCATTTACAAATTGGACATTAAGCGGTAATGGTATTTTAGATGGTACAGTATATAGATTTAGAGCAGGTTCTGGTACAGTAACTGCAAATTACAAAAATGATGCAATTACACTTCCAACACCAACAAGAACAGGATATGAGTTCTTAGGATGGTACACTGCAGCAAGTGGTGGTACTAAAGTTGGAAATGGCGGAGCAAGTTATACAGCAACAGGAAATATTACATTATATGCACAATGGAAAGCATTAACTTATACAGTAAAATATAATGGTAATGGAGCAACATCAGGTAGTACAGCAAGTAGCACCCATTATATTGATGTAGCAAAGAATTTAAATTGGAATGGATTTTCAAGAACGGGATATAATTTTAAAGGATGGTCTAGATCATCTGGAGGCGGAGTAGAATTTACAAATGGGCAAAGTGTAATAAACTTAACAACAGTAGGAGGATCAACAGTAAATCTATATGCGGTATGGAGAGATGAAAAAGCTCCAACAGCACCGGGACTTTCAATAGTTAGTGGAACTTTAGGAGATAGTGGTTGGTATAGATCAAATATTGGAGTTAGAGTAACACAAGGAACAGATGATGGATCTGGAGTAAATAGAGTTGTATATTCACTAAGTGGTGCAATGTCAAGAGGTGAAACAACAATTGCAAATAATGGTGTAGTTACTATAACTGCAGATGGAGCAACAACAATTACTGCATATACATATGATAATGCAGGAAATAAATCATCAGCCAGAACTTTAACGGTTTACAAAGATACAACACCTCCATCTTATTCTAATGTATCATGGACAAATAGTTCTACAATGAATAATTGGACAAATACAGATAGAAGAACAATAACTTTTAATGCAAGTGATAATGCATCAGGAATATATCAAAGTGGAGGAAAGATGTATATTGAATGGAGATATACAAAAACAGATGATGTAAATAATATATATAATTCTTTCGCTGCATTTGATATGACATTTAATGGAACAACAGCATCAGACTATTTTGGTAGTGAAGGAAAAAAATTATTTATTCGTTTTAGAGATGTTGCAGGAAATTGGACAGGATGGATGAATGGTGGATTTAATTGGCATATTGATAAAACAGCACCATGTACTCCATATCTTAGAGATGCTAATAACTATGGTGAATGGTATGACGGAGCGACTGGTTTTGATAATAAATATGCAACTACTGATCAAGTTTGTTATTATAAAAATGTTGATTTGAAATGGTCTTTTAACACTAATGCTAATGATAATTTAAGTGGTGAATCATATAATGAATATAAATATAGAGACTATAAAAATGGTTACTTAGATGATTGGGAAACAAATGAACCGGAAAGTTATCCAAATTATGAAGAATGGCTTACTCCTGATGATTTTGAAGGCTATGGTGAAGGTTTCTTTCCATCAGTTCATAATATAGCGTGTCGTTTTGAAATTCGTGCTTTTGATAAAGCTGGAAATGTTTCACCAATACTTACATTGCAAATGACTTATGCATAATAAGTTGACAAAATTAACATTTAATAGTATAATAAACTTAGCGTTGACGAGACGAGTAAAAATATACACTACTACAAGAGAGAATCAGTCGTGGCTGTAAGCTGATTTTAGCAAGAGTATTTTGAAAACTACCTCTGAGCTAGTAGGAAACTACCGTTGATTTCGTAAAATCAAAATTAAGTTAAAAATTAGGGTGGAACCGTGCAAATATTTGTACCCCTATGAACAAAAAATGTATGTTCATAGAGGTACATTTTTTGTTATATAGAAAAGGAGTGATTTTTTATGAAGTATATTAATAGTAATGGAGAAGTTTTTGAAGGTGAATTAAATTTAGATATTTTAAGACATACAACTTCACATATAATGGCTCAAGCTGTAAAAAGACTTTTTAAAGATGTAAAGCTTGCAATAGGACCTGCAATTGAAGATGGCTTTTATTATGATTTTGATATGGAACATAGACTTACAAATGATGATTTAGTAAATATTGAAGCTGAAATGAAAAAAATTATAAAAGAAAATTTAAAAATAGAAAGTTTTAAATTAGAAAGAAATGAAGCCATAAAATTGATGAAAGAAATGAATGAAACGTATAAAGTTGAGCTTATAAACGATCTTGATGAAAATGAAGAAATATCATTTTTTAAACAAGGCGAATATATTGATTTATGTACTGGTCCTCATCTTTTATATACAAAAGGTGTAAAAGCATTTAAATTATTTAATGTTACTGGTGCATATTGGCGTGGAGACGAAAAAAATAAAATGTTACAGAGAATATATGGTACTGCCTTTGGAAGTAAAGAAGATTTAGAAAAACATTTAGAGTTTTTAGAAGATGCAAAAAGAAGAGATCATAGAAAAATTGGTAAAGATTTAGAGTTATTTATGACACATGAACTGGTAGGATCTGGACTTCCAATGTATTTACCAAATGGTGCAACAATAAGAAGATTACTTGAAAGATATATTATGGATAAAGAAGTAGCACTTGGATATAAACATGTATATACACCATCTCTTGCAAATGTTGAATTATATAAAACAAGTGGACATTGGGATCATTATAAAGATGATATGTTTCCAATGATGAAAATGGGTAATGAAGAATTAGTATTAAGACCAATGAATTGTCCACATCATATGCTTATATATAAACATAATATTCATTCATATCGTGATTTACCAATTAGAATTGGTGAGCTTGCACATGATTTTAGATATGAAGATAGTGGTGCTGTATGTGGTATTGAAAGAGTACGTGAAATGTGTCAAAATGATGCTCATTTATTTGTAAGACCGGATCAAATAAAAGATGAAGTTGGTAAAGTTTTAAATTTAATTACAGAAGTATATCAAAAAGATTTTGGATTTGATGCGTCATCTTTTAAATATCGTCTATCATTAAGAGATAAAGAAAATAAAGAAAAATATATTGATAATGATGAAATGTGGGAAACTGCAGAAAGTCAATTAAGAGAAATATTAACTAAACTTAATATAGACTTTTATGAAGCTGTTGGAGAAGCTGCTTTCTATGGGCCAAAAATAGATATACAGATTAAAACTGCTCTAAGACATGATATTACAATTCCAACTTGTCAATTAGATTTTGCATTGCCTGAAAGATTTGAACTTGAATATACAGGAGAAGATGGTAAAAAGCATAGACCAGTTGTAATACATAGAGCGATTTTAGGTTCGATGGATAGATTTATGGCATTTTTAATTGAAGAAACAAAAGGTGTATTTCCTACTTGGCTTGCACCAACACAAGTAAAAATATTGCCTATTTCAGATAATGAAATAGAATATTCAAATTTAATTTTAGATAAATTACATTCTTTAGGTTATAGAACAGAAGTAGATTCTTCTAATGAAAAAATTGGATATAAGATACGTAAAGCACAATTAGAAAAAATACCATATATGATTGTAATTGGTAAAAATGAAAAAGAAAATAATGTAATTTCTATTAGAAAATTAAATGGTGAAAAAGTAGATAATATTACTATTGATGACTTTGTTTCAATGCTAAAACAAGATGTAGAAAACAAATCAGTAAAATAATATATAGAACCTGAAATTATTCAGGTTCTTAAATTTAATAGGTGATGTTATGAAAATAAAAGTTAATATTTTTAAAATTTTATTAACTATAAATGTTATACTTCCAATAATTATATTAATAACATTTTATACAATATTAAAAAGTAAATTTAATGTGTATAATTCTACAAATATAATTTTATTTTTTATTATAGAAATTATAAATATTTTGCTTTTTATAAAATTTGTTATATTAAATAAACATTTATTTAAGAAAATATTTATTTTGATTTATGTTATAATAATATTTTTTATACCAATATACCATACAGGCTATACTTATGCTACAAATGGCAAAAACTCACATTTAATGGGAGCCTTTTTAAGAGAAAATTATAGAAATATATACTTCACTGATATAACAGATTTTATTAAGATATTTAAATAATAAGTAATATAATAAATTAAAATATATATTTTTTCAAAAAATATTGAAAAATTTTGTAAAAAAATATATAATTTTAGTATAAACAGGAAATAAAAGAATATATATATGTAAACTAAAAGGAGTATAGATATGATAATACTACACACACACACACACACACACACACGTAAAATTTTGTAAAAATTGTAAAGTAAAAAAAGAGAAACAGTTAAAATATGTAAAAAATGTAAACCAGTACTAGTATAAGCTAGTATTGGTTTTTTACGTTTAAAAATAATAATTGTGAAAAATTTCAATTTAAAAAAGTTTATATAAATAATAAAATAAATAAAAGAGGGAGGATATATGAATAAAAAATTAAAAATAATGATGAATAATATAAAAATAAAATGTAAAAATGAAAAAGGAATAAGTTTAATAGTATTAGTAATCACAATAATTATCATGATAATATTATTTTCAGCAATCATATTAGCAATGACATCAAATTCACCTATTGATAGTGCAAGAGAAGCAAAGCTTAGAAATGATTTGCAAGTGATAAAAGAAAGATATCAATTAGCTCATTCTCAAGCAGGAATTAAATATAATGGAAATATAGATTTAATTACAAAAGATGATTTAAAAGATGTAATATTAGAAGAATATAAGCCAGATTTTGAAGCTTTACCTGAAGGTCCAGCATATGTTGGTAATGATGAGATTGTTGAAAAAATTGCTAAAGAAATGGGATTTTTAATTTTAAATGATAATACTTTATCAATAATGAAAAATTGGAATTCTAGCTCTAATGATGATTTTCATAATAGTAAATATAAAAGCAAAATATCAAAAATAATTTTTAAAAATAATACTGATATTCCACAAGATAATATTATAGAATTTTGGGATATTTCAAGTAAGCAAAATAAGAGTGTAATTTCATATATTCAAAATGACAATTCAGGAGGATATATAGTAACTATAGGTGGAAACAAAAAAATATATGCAAATGAAAATTCATCAGAAGTTTTTCATAGATTTACAAATTTAAAAGAAATTGAAAATATAGAATTACTAGATACTTCAAAAGTAAAAAATATGAATGAAATGTTTTCTTTTTGTAATTCTTTATTAAATTTAGATTTAAGTAGCTTTAATACATCTAATGTAGAAAGTATGATGGGATTATTTGGTGAGTGTTCTTCTTTACAAAGTTTGAATTTAAGTAATTGGAATACATCTAATGTAACTAATATGGGATATATGTTTACAGGTTGTAAAAATATAAAAAATCTTGATTTGAGTAGTTTTGATGTATCTAATGTAAAAAGTATGAGTTTTATGTTTGACTTATGTTCTTTATTGGAAAATTTGAATATAAATAATTGGAATTTTAAGCAAGTAACTAGTATGGATTTAATGTTTCGTTCTTGCTATAATGTTATAACTCAAATTAATATTACAAATAATAATGCTATTAGTTATCGGAATATGTTTGCTAATTCAGCTACAAGTGATAATTCTAAGATTATTGTAAATTATACAATGGAAACTTCAGATTTAGTAGATAAAATGATTGCAACTAAATCTCCAAATTCCAATGTCGTAAAAGGAAATTTAATATAATGTTTAATATAGCTACACTTTTAGTGTAGCTATTATTGAATTAATTGTAAAATTATTGTATAATATTATAATTAAAGGTGAATTTATGGCGAAAAGATTTATAGTAGATGATAATAATATAGAAAAAAAAGATAAAGATGTTTTTTTGATAATTGGTAAAGAAGTAAAGCATATACAAGTTTTAAGACATAATATTGGAGATAAAATTACTGTTAATGAAAATATTTATGAAATAATTAAAATGAAAAGAGATAGTATAACTCTAAAATTCATAGATGTCGCACCAAAAGTTGGGGAACCAAATATAAATACAACATTATATTTAGCTTTAATTAAAAAAGAAAATATGGAAATAGCTATAAAAAAAGCGGTTGAAGTTGGTGTTAAAAAAATAGTTCCTTTTATATGTGAAAATGTAGTTATAAAGCTTGATAAAAAAGATTTTATTAAAAGAAAAGAAAAATTTAAGATTTATGCAAATGAAGCATGTAAGCAATGTGGTAGAACAGATTCAGTTGAAGTTTGTGACATTTTGACATATAAAGATTTCATTAATATGTTAGCTAATGATAAAAATATATTATTTGCTTATGAAAATGAAAAGACAAGCCTAAAGGATGCTATTTATAAAATAAAAAAAGAAGAAACTAAAAATGTATCTTTAATTATTGGACCTGAAGGAGGATTTACAAAAAAAGAAGCCTTAGAAATATCTAATCTTCAAAATGTTTTACCAGTAAGTCTAGGTTCTAGAATACTTAGAGCAGAAACTGCTGTAATTTACTTATTGTCTATTATAATATACGAGTTAGATTAATATAATTTATAGAGGTGATATATTTAAATGAAAAAAAGCGAAGAACGTGTTGTATATATTGTACTTACACATACAGGTACAATCCCATCAAGGTTAATTAGAATATTTACAAGATATGAATATACACATGTTTCTATTTCTCTCGATAGAAATTTAGAACATTTATATAGTTTTGCAAGGAAAGCAAAGTATAACTTTTTTAATGCTGGATTTGTAGAAGAAAATTTTAATACTGGAGTTTATGGTAGATTAAAACATGTTAAATGCAAAATATATAAAATAAGATTAGATAATAAAAAGTATGAAAGAATATGTAAAATATTAAAAAAATATAAAAATAGACATTATCTTTTAAGATATAATTTCTTAGGTATATTATGTCCTGTTTTTAAAAAGTCATTTAGTAGAAAAAATTACTTTTTCTGTTCACAGTTTGTAACAAGAGTATTAATTGATAGTAGAATATTAAAAATACATGAAGATCCATCAATTATATCTCCAGGTGTTCTTGATAAAAAATTAAGCATAAAGACAGATAAAGTATATGAAGGTCTTTTAAAAAGTATTGATATTGATAAAATAGCGATTTCATAATAGGGTATGGTGAATTTATGATAAGGTATGGTAAATTTTTAAAAAATGGGTCAACTATAGGTATTTGTGCCCCAAGTGATGGTGCAAATTTAGAAAGAATTGATAATGCCGAAAATAATTTAAAAAAATTTGGATTTAATATATTTGAAATAGGAAATGTTAGAAATTCAAAATATTTAGTAAGTGCTGATGGAAAAACAAGAGCAGAGGAATTTATAGAACTTTTTAGTAATGATGATATAGATATGATAATATCTGCAAGGGGTGGAGAATTTTTAATAGATATTTTACCTTTTATTAATGAAAATAAAGATGTTTTTATGAATAGTTCAAAATATTTTCAAGGCTTTTCGGATAACTCTCTTCTTTGTTTTTATCTTACAACAAATTATAATTTAGCCACTTTAAATGGGGAAAATATTGGTGAATTTGCAATGCAAAATTATCATGAATGTTTAATTAATAATATAAATTTTTTAACTGGTAGTTTTAAAGATAATAAATTTATTCAAAAAAGTTTTGACAGGTTTCAAAATTCATATACAGATGATTCTAATGGATTTATTACATACAATTTAGATGAAAAAGTAGAATATAAAACTTTAAGTGGAAATAAAAATATTCATATAGAAGGCAGAATACTTGGAGGTTGTATAGACGTTATAACTCAACTTATTGGAACAAAATATGATAATACAATTAATTTTTGTAATAGTTTTAAAGAAGGTATAATATTTTATATAGATAATTGTGAATTATCAGTTACAGAGTTATATAGAAGACTTATACAGATGAAAAACGTTGGATACTTTGATAACGTAAATGGAATTTTAATAGGTAGAACATTTGCAAATAAAATTGTGTATGATTTTGATTATATAACAGCTTTAAAAAAAGCACTTTTAGATTTAAATATAGAAGTTATATATGATGTTGATATTGGTCATGTGCCACCACAATTTTTAATGATAAATGGGAGTTATGGTGTTTTCGATTTAAAAAATAATAGTGCAACTTTAACTCAAATTTTAAAATAAGTTTAAATTTATTTGGTTAATTAGTTTAACCAAATTTTTTTATTATATTTTTATGTGAATTTAAATTATTAAAAGTGTTGATAAATATTTGCTTTTATGCTATAATATCTTAGTTAAATAATAAATATGTCATTAGATTATTTTGACAGGAAAATGCTAGGAGGATTAATATGAATAGTAGTAATGTAAAACCTATTAATGAAAATGTTAAAGATAAGGTTATATTTGTTAAAGAATCAAGTTTTGGAACTAATAATTTACTTAAGAGTGTATCTGGTGTGTATCCAATACTAATAAATAAAACGGTAAAAATAAAAGGAATAGAAACATCACCAGTAATAAAATTAACACCTATGTTTGAAAATAGTATTTTTGAAATTACAACAAAATCAAAAAGTAATTATTTAGTTGTAAAAGATTCTGAAATTAATAAAATATGGATTATTTTTTCAAATAAAACACCAGAGGTTAATGAAAAAATTAAAGGTTATCTTTTGTATAGAACTTATCTTAATGGATATGTTTTAAAAACGGATTTTATATCTGAAGATCCTGTTAGAAGAAAAAAAACATTTAGTGATAGGATTTGTGTTTGTAAATTGCAAAATGATAAGCTATGTATTGTTATTAAAGAAAATATTTAATTTAAATAATTTCTTTATAATTTGGTTTTTGTTGAAATTTTTTGAAACGTTAAAATAACGTTTCTTTTTTTGTATATATAATTTTATGTAATTTTTTAGTTAAGCAAAGTTGATTTTTTGAACTTTTTATTGTATTATATAAATATACATTTGTAATTTAAAATTAAGGAGAATTTAATGAATAGTTATATAAAAAGTATAAAAATTGGAAATATTAATATACAAAATAATGTTTATCTTGCACCAATGGCTGGAGTAACAGATATTCCTTTTAGAAGAATATGTAGAAAGTTTAATCCAGGTCTTACATATACAGAAATGGCAAGTAGTAAAGCAATGGAATATGAAAGTCAAAAAACAATTAAATTAATGCAAATAGATAAAAATGAAAGACCATCTGTTGTACAAATTTTTGGTAGTAATAAAGATAGTATTTCTAATATGATAAAATGGATAAATGAAAATGACGATATTGATATAATAGATATAAATATGGGATGTCCAGCCCCAAAACTAGTAAAGAATGGTGATGGCGCTGGATTATTACTTGATTTAAAAAACATAGATTCAATATTAAATGAAGCGGTAAAAGTATCAAAGAAAATAGTTACTGTAAAGACAAGAAAAGGATTTGATGAAGAACATATAACTGCTGTAGAAGTAGCAAAAATTGCTCAGAATAATGGAGTAAGTCAAATAACTGTACATGGCAGAACAAGAAATGAATATTATTCTGGTATAGCTGATTTAGACATTATACGTAGAGTGAAAGAAAGTGTAAAAATACCAGTAATAGGAAATGGAGATATTGTAGATGTAAAAAGTGCAATAAATATGTTTGAAAAAACAAATTGTGATGGTATAATGATTGGAAGAGGTGCACTTGGTAATCCATGGATATTTAAAAGTATTTTAAATATGAAAGATTATATCCCAACACCTATGGAAAAATATGAAATGATTTTAGAACATATAAAATTTGCTCTTGAATTTGATGATGAAAAAACAGCTAATTTGAAATTAAGAAAGCATATTGCTTGGTATTTAAAAGGTATGAAATCAAGTACACAAGTAAAAGATAAAGTAAATAGAGCAAATAGTATTTTAGAAGTAAAAGATATATTAAAAGATTATTTTTTTAATATATAAAAAATATATAAATTATAATAAATACTTTAAATTTCTAAATTTTAAGTTATTGTTTTATTTAATATTTTTATGGTATAATACTATTAAATAATACAAGGAGAATTATGTTTAAAAGTGGAAAATAAGGAAGTTAGGCAATATCTTATAAATTTTGTAGAAAATACATTAAATGAATGTAAATCTTTTTCTAAAGTTTATGGAAAAGAATTTGTTAAAGAAAAATTAGAAGAAAATGTAAAAAAAGTAAACATTGATATATCTAACGATAATATTAATAAAGCATTATATGATGTACAAAATTCTTGCATAACATTATTTTATGGAAATAATTTTAGTAAACGATTAACAGTGACAGATATTGAAAATAATAAAAAGTTAAAACATCTTATATTGCACGAATCAATTCATGCAATTTTTAAAAGAACCAAAGAAGAATGTAAAAAATTAATATTGAAGATGGAACTGGAGTATTAGAATTCTATAATAATGGACAAGAACTTGGTAGAGGATTCAATGAAGGATTAACTGAATGGATTTGTCAAAAAGCAGGATATGGTGAAAAATCTTATCCTGCTGAAAAAGATATTATTAAAATATTAGAGTTGGCTTTAGGTGAAGAAACTGTAATGAAATTTTGTAAAGGAGATATAAGAGAAATGTTGCTAAAATACTAAAAATGAATGAAGCAGAATCTATACAATTAATGACTCTAGTAGATAAAATTTATCAAGATGAAAAAACAATTAGTGAAAAAGAGAAAGTAAATTGTGATCAAGAAATTATTGAATTAGATAAAAATATTTCTAATGTAGAATCAATACTTTTTGATAAGTATTTTAAAGATGAAATTGAATCAGCAATTAATACAAATAATTTATCAGAGGAAACTATGCAACGTCTTTATGAGTTATCTTTTTATATCAATGGCGGAAAAACAACTGGTTCTGAAGAGTTTGCGTCTAAACTGCCATTAAAATTTAAAAACGAGATATATCCTGAAATATTGGAAAAATATCAAGAAAATTATATTCAAAATTGGAGAAATAGTAGACAAAAAAACGATAAACAAGATATAAAAAAGTTACCAACATTATATAAAAAAAGTTGGTTTCAAAAATTAAAAGAAACAATCAAGGAAAAATTTAAAAGAGAAAAAAGTAAGGATAATCAAGATAAAAAAGATATTATACAGCAAAATAAAAAAGAAAATTTAAAAAAACAACAATTCAAAGATTATATGAACAATATGACAAATAATTCAAAAGAGTATATAGAACAGTCAAAAAGAAAACAATTTCAAAAGCAAAATGAAATAAAAAATATAGATGAATTAGATTTGTAATTAAATTAATAAAAATAATACTAGAGAAACTAGTATTTTTTTAAATTTGCAAAAATGTGATAAATTTTGAAAAACAACTTGCAAAAGTGTGATAAAAAAATAAAATTTAGTTGCAAAAGTGTGATTTTTGGAGTATAATATTAATAAATATGAATATAATAAGTAATGAATAGAGGTGCTAATTTGAAGAGAATAATAATGCAAAAGTTAATAGAATGGAAAAATAGTAAATATAGAAAGCCATTAATTTTAAAAGGTGCTAGACAGATCGGAAAAACATATATATTAAAAGAATTTGGAAATAGAGAATATGAAGGAGTAGCTTATTTTAATTTTGATCATGATAATGATTTATTTGATTTGTTTCGTAATACTAAAGATCCTAAAAGAATATTAGAGCAATTATCCTTTATTTATGGTAAGGCTATACTTCCGGAAAAAACTTTAATTATTTTTGATGAAATCCAAGAGTGTCCTAATGCTCTGAACAGTTTAAAATATTTTAATGAAGAAGTGAATGAATATCATATAGCATGTGCTGGAAGTTTACTTGGTATAAGATTATCTCAAGAAGCTTTCCCTGTTGGAAAAGTGCAATTTTTAAATATGTATCCTATGACGTTTAGTGAATTTTTGTACGCTGATAGATGTGATAATTTAGTAGAATATATGAAAAGTTTAAATAGGATAGATAATATACCGGAAATTTTTTTTAATCAGTTAGAAGAAAAGTTAAAAGTTTATTTTATAATAGGTGGAATGCCAGAAGCAGTAAATGTTTGGGTAAATGAGAAAAATCTCGAAATTGTAAATCAAATTCAGGATAATATATTAAGAGCATATGAGAGTGATTTTTCAAAACATACACAAAAAAGTGAAGCTAATAAAATATCTTTGATTTGGAATAATATTCCATCCCAACTTTCTAAAGACAATAAAAAATTTTTATATCAAGTTATTAAAAAAGGAGCAAGAGCAAGAGAATATGAAGAAGCATTAAACTGGTTAAATGATGCAACTTTAATTTATAAGATATATAATGTTTCAAAAACAGATTTTCCATTAAAAGCATATAATGATTTAAGCTCTTTTAAAATTTATATGAATGATATTGGATTACTTAGAAAAATGTCTAATTTAGATAGCAGAATAATAGTTCAAAAAGATAAATTATTTGAAGAATTTAAAGGTGCTTTTACTGAAAATTATATCTTAAATACATTATGTAGTACATTTGATACGGTTCCAAATTATTATACTTTTGATAGGCATAAGATAGATTTTGTTATTCAATATAAAAATAATATTATACCAATTGAAGTAAAGTCAAATAGAAATGTAAATAATATAAGTTTAACTAGATATAATGAAAAAAAAGATAATAATTTTGCAATTAGATTCTCAATGAATAATTTAAAAAAAGATGGTAAGATCATAAATATTCCTTTATTCTTAGCAGAGTACATTGAAAAATTTATAAATCTATAAAAAATACTTGAAAAATTATATTAAAATAATATATAATTTTAATGTAAATGGAAATAAATAAAATTAATATATGTAAACTAAAAGGAGTACAAGTATGATAAGACTACACACACACACACACACACACACGTAAAAATTTGTAAAAAATGTAAAATAAGAAAAATAAAAATAGAAGAAAATGTAAAAAATGTAAACCAGTACTAGTAAAAGCTAGTATTGGTTTTTTTGCGTCTTAAAAGGGGGAATTTTGGTATATGAAAAGTTTAAAAGAAAATAAAAAAGGAATAAGTTTAATAGTCTTAGTAGTAACAATAGTAGTGATAATTATACTTGTAGCAACAGTACTATATAACATAACAGATGGAAAAATATTTGGAGTAGCAAATGAATCAGTATTTAAAAATGATTTAAGAGTAATAGAAGAAGAATTTGAAATGTTTGTCCAAACAAAGGCTACACAGTCTGTGGGAAAATTTGAAATAGAAAGTTTAAATGCAGCAGATAATGGATTAACGTATAATACAAAAACAAATGAAAAAGAAAAAGATATATATGATGTAATACCAACAGCAAAGAAAGGATATTACTCAGAGTTCGAAATAATAAAAGGAGAGTTATATTACAAAGGTGATGTAGAACAAAAACTAATCTGGGCAAAAGAGTTAGGTATTGGAATAATCCCATATGAAATAGTAGATGGAGTGCTTATTTCTGCAAATAGTAATCTTCTTTTACTAGATAGTACAGGAACAATAAGAATACCATATAATGTAGAAGAAATAGCAAGTGGAGTATTTAATAATTTAGAAGGACTAACAAGAGTAATAATACCTGGAAGTGTAAAGAAAATAGGTGATAATGCATTTTCAAATAATAAATCATTGCAAGAAGTAATAATAGAAGATGGTGTTGAGGTAATTGGTAAATCTTCTTTTTATAATTGCAGTAATTTGGTTAGTGTAATAATGCCAGATAGTATAACAAGAATGGACACAGATTGTTTTGGATACTGTTATAAATTAAAAACAATAAATTTATCTGAAAGTCTTTCATATTTTGGAGTAAGGGCATTTTCAAATTGTTCGTCTTTAGAAGAAATATTTTTACCAAATTATTTGCAGAATTTAGGTGGTGATTGTTTTTCAGGATGCACAAGTTTAAAATATATTAAATTTAACAGTGCATTAAAATATTTAGGTACTGGGATTTTTAAATGGTGTTCTAGTTTAAATAATATAGACACAAGTGAAAATAATAATTTTGTTTTCAATGGAAATGCTTTATATTCTAAAGATTATAAAACACTTTATTCAGTAACTGGTAATATAAGCAGTTTAGAAGTTAATGAAAATACAGAAACTATTAGAACTGGTGCAATGCAGGGTATGACAAATTTAAAAAAAATTTTTATTCCAAAAAGTGTTAATGCTATTGGAAGTGCAGCTTTTGGTTTGCATAAGTATGAAAGTTTGATAGTAGATAGTGAAAATCAATATTTTACAAGTCTAGACAATGATTTATATAGTAAAAATTTTGAAATACTATATAGATGTAATAAAACAGATAATGTAATTGTAAAAGAAGGTGTTAAACAAATAATAGAAGGATCTTTTTTAAATGGAGTTATTTCGATAGAATTACCAGAAAGTTTAAGATCAATTTCTCAGTGGGGAGTTATTCCAAGTAGTGTAAAATATTTATATATACCTAAAAATGTTACTGATATTAGTTCTAGTGCTTTAATTTATGTTAAAGAAGTAGAAGTATCGGAAGATAATGCGGTATATAAGTCGATAGATAATAAATATTTAGTTGATAAAAGTGTTAAAAAGTTATATTGGGTTGGTAAAAATATATCTAATATATCTGATTTACCAGAATCCATTGAAACAGTTGAGGGATATTCTTTTTATGGATGTACAAATTTAAAAGAAGTAATTTTAAAAGAAGGTATAAAAAATATTGCAGATAATGCTTTTTATTCTTGTAATAGTATTAATAGATTGGAAATACCAAATACTATTGAAAATATTGGTTCAGCAGCTTTTATTAATACAAATAATCTAACAGAAATAATAATACATAAAAAAAGAGGAGAAATAGCAGGAGAACCATGGAGTGCAGTGTATGGTACAAGAGTTATACAATATGATGAATAAAATAAATATTAAATAAATTATAAAAATATAAAAAGTACTTGAAAAATTTTAGTAAAATAATATATAATCCTAAATTTGACAGTTAAAAGCTAGAAGCGTTGATATACAACATTTCTAGCTTTTTGATAGTGCACAATGT
>CALWOE010000001.1 GCA_944383035.1 uncultured Clostridia bacterium | reverse complement strand
ATATCAAAAATTTAAAAGAAAGGAATTAATCAATTAAATAGATTAATATTTCTATATAATTGATTATACGAGATATTATGAAGATAGAAAATAATGATATTTTAAAAAAATATTTAGCATATAACAAAAGTGTAAAAGTAACAGTTGTAAATGCAACCAATATGGTACAAAAAGCAAGAGATATGCATCTTTTATCAAATGTTGTAACTGCAGCACTTGGGAGACTAATTATTGTTACAATTATGATGTCAAGTGATTTAAAAGAAAAAGATGATAGACTTACAGTACAAATAAGTGGTGATGGTAAAATACAGAAAATGGTAGCATGTGGTAATAAAGATTTAAATATAAAAGCATATGCTTTAAATAATGATGTGAATTTACCATTAAATGAAAATAATAAATTGGATGTTGCAAAAGCAGTAGGTAAAGGAATACTTACTGTTATAAAAGATATTGGACTTAAAGAACCATATGTTGGCAAATGTAATTTAATAACATCAGAAATAGCAGAAGATTTTGCATATTACTTTTATACATCAGAACAAACTCCATCAGTTGTATCTTTAGGGGTAAATATAGGAAAAGATCAAAAGGTTCAAATGGCAGCAGGATATATAATTCAACCACTTCCTGATTGTGATGAAAGTATAATTGATATTTTAGAAACAATAAATAACAATATTTCAAGTGTTACAAATTTAATGTTAGATCTTTCAAATATAGATGATGTAGCAAAAACAATAACAGGAGATAATGATATAGTTTTAACAGAAACTAAAAATATAAATTATGTATGTGATTGTAATGAAAAAAGAATAGAAAATGTGATAATAGCACTTGGAAAAGATGAAGCAATAAAAGCAGCAAATGATAATGATGGAATATTAGAACTTACTTGTCATTTTTGTAATAAGGTATATAGGTTTAATATAAATGATATAGAGAAAATATTTAATGATGAGGTAAAATAATGGAGTTTATTATAGATTCTGAAAATGCAAAAAAAAGACTTGATATTTATTTAAGTGAAAATATTAAAGATCGTACAAGAAGTTATATAAAAACACTTATTGTATCTGGAAATGTATTAGTAAATGGTAAAAAAGAAAAATCTGGATATAAATTAAAAAATAAAGATAAAATAGTAGTTACTATACCTAAAGATGAATTACTTGATATTAAAGAAGAAAATATACCACTTAATATTATTTATGAAGATGATGATATAATTATTATAAATAAAGAAAAAGGAATGGTAGTACATCCTGCAAATGGAAATTATACAGGTACAGTAGTAAATTCACTAATGTATTCTCATAAAAATAATTTATCATCAATAAATGGTATTGTAAGACCAGGAATAGTACATAGAATTGATAAAGATACATCGGGAATTATAGTAGTAGCTAAAAATGATAATGCTCATAAAAAGCTTTCTAGTCAATTTAAAGAACATAGTATAACAAGAAAATATATTGCTATAGTAAAAGGCATTGTAAAAAAAGATACTATGGATATAGATTTACCAATTGGAAGATCTGAAAAAGATAGGAAAAAGATGGCTGTAACAAATAAAAATTCTAAAAATGCTGTTACTCATATAAAAGTTCTAAAAAGATTTTATAATTCAAATTTAACTTTAGTTGAAGCTACTTTAGAGACAGGAAGAACTCATCAAATAAGAGTACATATGGCATATATGGGATATCCACTTTTAGGAGATAGTGTTTATGGAAAAAAAGATTCAAAATTTAAAATAAATGGACAAGTATTACATGCAAAAACACTTGGTTTTATCCATCCAACAACAAATAAATATGTTGAATTTGATAGTAATCTTCCAAAATATTTTGAAGATTTAATAGAAATTTTAGAAAAAAAAGAAAAATAATGATACGCCTTTTGGCGTATCAAAAATATATATGAACATAAGCTTATGATTAATATATATTATGCTAGTAATTTAGATTTGTGAGGATTTTATGATAAGAATAAATAAATATATTTCATCTAGTGGAGTTTGTTCAAGAAGAAAAGCAGAGGAATATATAAAAAATGGAAAAGTGAAAGTAAACGGAAAAGTAATTTTTGACTTGGCAACAATTATAGATGAAACTAAAGATATAGTAATGTTAAATAATAATGTTATTAAAATAAATAATGATAAAGTTTATATAATGTTAAATAAACCAATAGGATATATAACAACAAATAATGAACAATTTGGTAGAAAATGTACTTTAGATTTAATAAAAGAAAATATAAGAGTATTTCCGATTGGCAGACTTGATATGGATACGGAAGGATTACTTTTATTTACAAATGATGGAGAGTTTTCAAATAAACTAATGCATCCTAAAAATAAAATATATAAGACATATATAGTAAAATTAAATAAAAATGTTACCAAAGATATGATATTTAGGTTAACACATGGAGTAGATATAGGAGGATATATTACTAAAGAAGCCAAAGTAAGATTAATAGCTAAAGATATAATAGAAATAAAGATAAGTGAGGGGAAAAATAGACAAGTAAGAAAAATGTGTAAGGCTGTTGGTCTTAAAGTATTAAATTTAAAAAGGATAAGTATAGGTCATTTAGAACTTGGTAACTTAAAACTTGGTACTTATAGATATTTAAAAAAAGAAGATTTAAAGAAAATTTTTGAATAATAAAATTTATAAAAAAAGAGTTTGAAATATATTTGTTTCAAACTCTTTTATTCTATCATATAAAAATTAATAGAAAAGTACTATCTATACATTGCTATTAATGTTTTCTTTTCCTTGCAGCTTCTGATTTTTTCTTTCTTTTTACACTAGGCTTTTCATAATGTTCTCTTTTACGTATTTCAGCAAGAACACCATATTTAGCGCATTGTTTTTTGAATCTTGCTAATGCATTATCTAAACTTTCGTTATCTTTTATTTTTATACCTGGCATTCTATTTTCCCTCCTTCCAGTGGGAAATACCTAAATTCATTTTCATAAGTATTTCAAATTTTACTATTAAATTATACAATAATTTGCAATATAAGTCAAGACTGTCATATATAAAAGTTGAAAATTACATAAAAAAACTTGACTTTTATATTTAATTATGATAATATATATCTACATTAATATATTTATAATTTTTTTATTAGTAAAATTGGTTTTAGTTATTTTGAAAGTATAGTACAAACTGGTAGTACACTAGACTTAAATAAAATGATGTATACAACAAATTTTGCCACGATAGTACCCCGTTCTATGTAGATGTCATTAAAGTCTAAAATGTTGGTTCAATCCCAACTACTTTCTCCATTTGTCTTGAGAGTATACGGTTATATTTAAATTCTTTTTGAAAACAAAGCTTAATTGACCATCATTTCCACGAAATTTTTTAATTTAAATAATTGGTTCGACTCCAATTACTCTCATCCCTTCAGAAAAGCTTTGATTTATTTCAAGGCTTTTTCTTTTTGTTTAGTGATATATTGACTAAAGTTGTAATATAATATATAATATTTTAGTGAATTTAAGGTGATATGATGGAAGAAGATTTTAATAATAATAATAATAAAAGAAAATTTAAAATAGATAAGGGTAGAATAATAACTGATGCACTGACTATATCTCTTGTTATAATAATTGTTGTTGCAGTTTTTGCTTCATTTATATATATAGCATTGCCACTTATAACAGGTAATTCTAGTTTATCTGAAGGAGACACATTAGAACAAAAAGCTGTATATAGATTTAAAGAGGCATTAAATAGAATTAGAAACGAGCATATAGAAGAATTTAATGTAGATAAATTAGTAGATGGTGCTATTTCAGGAATGGCTGCTGCAACAGAAGATCCATATACTCAGTATCTAACTGATGAAGAATTTGAAGAAGTATTAAATTCAGGTGATAAAGACAAATATGGTGGTTTAGGCACACATATATCATTTGATAGTACAAATAATGCAATTATAATAGTTGGAATTATGCCAGATAGTCCTGCAGCAGAAGCTGGTCTTCAAAAAGGTGATTTAATTATAAAAGTAGAGGGAGAAACTGTTACAAAAGAAAATTATGCAAAAAGTGTAGATGCATTAAAAGGAGAAGAAAATACAAAAGTAAAACTTACTATAAAACGTGGTAATGAAACTTTTGATAAAGAAGTTACAAGAAAGATTATAGCTACGAATAATACGGAATCTGAATTATTAGATGGAAATATTGCATATATAAAAATATGGTCTTTTGATAATGGCGTTACTGATCAATTTAAAGCAGAATATAATAAACTTTTGGAAAAATCAAATAATAATTTAAAAGGAATTATAATTGATCTTAGAAATAATCCTGGTGGACTTGTTGATGAAGCAGTAGCTCTAGCTGATTTTATACTTCCAAAATGTGATATAGTAAAATTAGTAAGGAAAGATGGCTCAGAAGAAAAATATACAAGTACAGATAATGAAAAAATTGACTTACCAATTGCTGTTCTAACAAATTCTAGTAGTGCTAGTGCTGCAGAAATTTTATCAGGTGCAATAAAAGATTCAAATAGAGGAGTTTTAGTTGGTGAGAAAACTTATGGAAAAGGTATTGTTCAAACAATTCAAAGACTTTCTTTAAGAGGTGCTTTAGAAATAACTACTGCTAAATATTATACTGCAAGTGGAGTTGAGATTCATAAAAATGGAATTGAACCTAATATAGAAGTAAAGCTTCCAGAGAATATAACAAGTACTTTACTTGTTCCTCGTGATCAAGATACTCAGTTAAATAGAGCAATAGAATATATTAATACTTCAAAGTAATAGTAACATAAATTTAATATTATAAAATTGTATGTAAACAATAGTTTGGAAGTTAATAAAAACTTAAACTTTTGTTTACATATTTTTGTAATATTTGGTACTTTGGACAAGTTTTTTCTTTGACTTATCCATTAAATGGTGGTATAATTTGTTACATAAGATTGGTATATGAGGTGATATGAATGGTATCTAAAGAAGCATTGTCAAAAATTAGAAATGACGTTGAAAGTTATGTTGGTCAAGAAATTTTTGTAAAAGCAAATGTTGGAAGAAACAAATGTATTTATAGAAGAGGTGTCATTGATAGTATATATCCTAATTTATTTGTATTTAAAGAAAATGATACATCAAATAAATTATCATATAGTTATACTGACTTAGTTACAAATACTTTGGAATTAAGCTTACCAACTGGTGAGGTAATTACTAATTATGATTTTTCAACACCAAAGTATACTAGATTATAAAGGTGATTATAAGAGGGCAGAACAACTTGTATATGTTGTTCTTTTTTTATGCAATTTTAATACATCACATTTGACATAAATATTGAAAATGTGCTATAATACAGTAACGAGTTATTTTTAACTCTCTGAAAACTATTCGGAGAGTAAATCTCCGAATAAATATTTTATTTAGGAGGAAAGTTATATGGAAAGTCAAAAAATTAGTATTATGTTGGACTTTATTAATTTGGCATGGAAAAAAGCTAAATCAAATAGTTTAAATGATAAGAATTATTCTATGTATTGGGAAGAATATGCATATCGCTGTAAATTTTATGTAGAAAGAATCTACTGTATTTTAAATTATGAAACAGATTTAGAAAATGTTGTTTTAACTGAAGAACAAAAATTAAGTTTTTCTAAATTAAAAGAAGAACCGACATTTAGACAAATTATTCTTTGTGGTTCAATCGAAGTACTTAAAGAAATAAATAAAATTTTAGCTTTAAATAAATCTGATTTTTTACAAGAATACAAAAAAATTTCAGAACGGAAGGAATTTTATTTTAAAGAAGTATTTAATTTAGTATATTCTAATAAGATTACTCAAGAGAAATATTTTCTTTATTGTGATGCTTTAAATGCTGTCTATACAATTCAAGAAGAAGTATTACCATTTAAATTAATTAGTAATAAAAAATATGCTGAAATTCAAAATAAGTTACCAACAGAACAAATAAAGATTTTAGCTAATCATTAAAAAACAGAAGTGGTTTAAATGTAACCACTTCTGTTTTTATATATTAAATATTAAATATTAAATTAAGGAGATTATATAGTATATATTATTAATTTTATTTATAGAAAAGTTATAGTTAAAGATAAATATCTAATGTTAAATAAAAATTTATTTAACTAATATAATATTATGAATATTTTTAAGATAAAGTTACAAATATAAAATATTTTTATCATATTTATTTGTAATTATCATATATTGTACTAGAAATATTTAAGGGGGATTAAGAATGCAAATAAATACAAATAAAAATGAGTTGTTTTTAAATAAATGTACAAAATATATAGATATTGCAAAATGGATTGAACAGGATATTATTGTACCAGATACAAAACCTGATGCTATGAAAATAATTAATGTAAGTGCATTTCCATATATTTCTGATTTTGAAGTTATGGAAAATAAAATAAAAGTAACTGGTAAGATAAATTATTATATAATTTATGGTGTTGATGATGAAAAATATAACACAAGAGGATTATTTGTAACTCATCCATACGAAGAAATTTTAGATATTAAAGATGTAAATAAAGATTATAATATAATAATAAAACCATTTACAAAAAATATTATATATTCTCTACCAAATGAAAGAAAAATCAGTGTAAAAACAGAAATATTATTTAAAGTTAAAATAAAAAATAAAGAAAAGATATCATTAATTACAGATTTTGATTGTGAAGATAGTATAGAATGTAAAAGGAACAATCAAACATTTAAAAATATTATACAAGATAAAAAAAGTATAATAGCATCTCATGATGATGTGATGTTACCTAAAGAAGCAGAAGATTTATTTGAAATTTTACGTATAGATACAAGTATTTCAAATACTGAATTAAAAGAAAGTTATAATAAAATAATGGTAAAAGGAGATTTGAATTTAAAAATATTATACACAGCAAATAATGAAAGTGAAAATATTAAAAAAACTAATGTTTCGGTTCCGTTTTCTGCAATGATAGAATTTAGCAATATTAATGATAATTCTAAATTTGATATTGAATATCTGTTAAAAGATTTTAATTTTAGATTAAATGATGATATTACAACAAATAAAACAATAAATGTAGATTATCAAATAGAGGCAAATACTACGCTTTATGAAGATATGGATGTTGAATATATAGAAGATTTTTATAGTCAAACAAGAATGTTAAATTATGATAGTATGAGTGTAGATGTTGTAACAAAAGATGTAGATTATAATAAAGACTTTGAAATAAAAGATAAATTAGTAAATATTTTACCAGAAAATACAAAATTACTAGATTATTATATAGATACAACAAGTATAGTACCAAGACAAAATCAAAATATGGTTACTTTAGAAGGAAATGCAAAGGTAGTGTTATTATTACAAGATATTTCAACTGGAGTGCTAAGTGGTAAAACAATAGATATATTAGTAAATGAAACATTTGAAATAGATAACTATACTGATAATATGAAAGCAAATGTTGAAATAAAAGATGCAACTGTAACTATTACACAAAGTGGTAGTGATTTAGATGTAAAACTTATTTTAGATGTAAATACTCATATAGAGAATGTATCTTTATTTGATATTATAAAAGATATTGTAGATGAAAAACTTGATATATCAACTCTAGATAGTATTAATATTTATGTTGTTAAACCTGGTGATAATTTATGGAAAATAGCAAAGAAATACAAAACAAGTGTTGAAAAAATAGTTAAAACTAATAATATAGAAAATCCAGATGTTATTAATGTGGGAGAAAAAATATTAATTATTAGATAATGAGATTAAAATATTATATGCTTACATTTAGACAAATGAAATTAAAAAAGTCATTTGTCTTTTTTATATATGTATTTCTTGTTGTTATACTTTTTTTATTTATCATAAATATGGTTATTGTACCAACATTAGAACCACTTATTAATACAAATGTTAAAGTACTTGCTCTAAATGCAATAAATGAAACAATTAAAAATAATATGTCTAGTCTTGAATATGATGATTTTGTTACTATACAAAAAGACGAAAATGGTAATATTGATTCTATTAAAGCAAATGTAAATAAAATAAATTTACTTTCTTCTAAACTTTCAACAGATATTCAAAATTATATAACTAATACGGAAACTTTAAAAGTAAAATATCCACTAGGTAATTTATTTGGAATTAAATTAATTAGTGGATTTGGACCAGACTTTAATGTAAAAATTGTACCAGATGGCATAATAGAAATAAAATTTAAATCAAATTTTGAATCTACTGGTATAAATCAAACAAAACATTCTATATATCTTAGTATTAATGCTAATATGATGTGTGTAGCACCATTTTTAAGTGAAAAAATTAACTATTCTAATGATGTCATTATTGCTGAAAATGTAATTATTGGAAATATACCACAAACATATTATAATATACAAGGTATAGAAAATTTGGATAAATCAGATACATTAAATATGTTACAAGAATAAAGAAAAGCCCAAATTATAAAATCTAATAGATTTATAATTTGGGTTAAAAATTAGTATATTTTATATTTTAATTGTTAAAATTCTTTAATATTTGGATTAAAATAAGTTAAAAATTTACTATCATCTAAGTTATATATTTTCCAAGTATCATTAATTTTCTCTAATGTTATAGTAGAATATTTTGACATAGAATTTGCATCATTATTTCCATATCTCATTGTGTAAGCAAAATTTAATTTAAGTAAATTTGAATTTATACAGTATGATTTATTTTTTTCGTCAATACTCATATAAGATATTTCAAAATTTTTTCTGGAATTATTTAGTGTTAATTGATCTAAATAATCTTTAATAAAAGAGGCATTAATTCTAGTATTAAAATATTTTTGTACATATGATGCATCAAAGTTTGTTGTATAATTTGTGTAAGTATCTTTAAATGCAAGTTTTATAAATTCATATGCTTTTGATAAAGTATCTTCACTTGGTAATATTTCAAACTCATATTGTGAAGTCTCATTTATATTTATAGTTTCATTAGTTTCACCAAATTGATTTTTTACTGTTACATCTTTTTCGTAATAATATGTTGATGGAACAGAATATATATCAGTATTTTCTTTTGTTTCTTTTAAATTTTTATTTACTAAAGAATCACTTAAATAAACATCAGAATCTTTTGGAACAGTAAATTTAAAAGGCGAACTAAAATTATTGAGATTTATCATCCAATTACTATTTTGTTGTGTAGTATTAATTGTTATTTTCATTTCTTTTCTATTATTATTTTCTAATGTAATGACACACGCTCTGTTCATATCTGCAGATGAATTTACATATGAATTTTTAATCTCATATCCATTATCATTTGGTAATATACTTAAATTTGAATGATTTAATATATAATCTTTAAAATCATTAACATCTATATATGAATCATTTGGTATGTATACACATTTAAATGCATTTTCAAAGTCATTATTTATTAAAAAATAAACAAATTTTTCTGATATTGTATTTGGTGTTGAATAGTCAATTATTAAGCTGTTTTCTTCTTTTTTATCGTTTACAATATTAGTTATTATTGCAATTGCTATTATTATAACAATACATATAAGTATAATTGTAATTAATGATATTCCTTTTCTTTTGTACATAGTAATCACCAAAAAAATTATATAATATATGTAAACTTTAATCAAGTAGTAAAAATTATTTTTATAAAATATATTTACAATTAAACAGATGTTTGATATAATTTAAATATCTTAAGATATTATGATTTTATATAAATAATGAGGAATATAAAAATAGAAAATTTGCATAATGATTTTGCTAAATATTTTATAAATACTTATTTTTTCATAAAGTTTCTTATTATATATAAAATTATTAAAAAAGAAAGGTAGGTAATATTTATGAAACAAACAGCAGGAAGAGAAAATCTTGGAAAGTTAGCACCAGAATTTGCAAGATATAATGATGATATTTTATTTGGAGAAGTATGGGGAAGAGAAGATAAACTTTCATTACACGATCGTTCAATGATAACTATTGCAGCATTGATGGGAGCAAAAAATTTTCCACAAGTAAAAGCACATTTACAAATGGGGAAAGCACACGGAGTAACTAAAGAAGAAGCAGTAGAAATAGTTACACAACTTGCTTTTTATACAGGTTGGGCAAATGCATGGACAGTATTTCCAATGATAGCAGAAGTATATAGTGAAGATGTAGGAGACAATAAAGAATTTAATCCTATGTTTGGACTTGGACAACCTAATGATGCTTATGCAAAATATTTTATTGGTCAGAGTTATTTAAATCCATTAGCAAAAGCGGGTGAACCATCAGTAGGAATTGCAAATGTAACTTTTTCTCCAAAATGTCGTAATAATTGGCACAAGCACAATGCAACTAAAGGCGGAGGTCAAATTCTTATATGTACAGATGGTGAAGGTTGGTATCAAGAAGAAGGTAAAAAAGTAAGAAAATTAAATCCCGGAGATGTAGTGGTAATACCTGCAAATGTAAAACATTGGCATGGAGCTGCAAATTGTTGGTTTAGTCACATTTCAATTGAAGTACCAGGCGAAAATACATCAAATGAATGGTGTGAACCAGTAACTGATGAAGAGTATGAAAAATTAAATTAAAATATTATTAACGTAAAAAAGAAAGGGAGTGATGAGTCATAGAAAACGAAATAATTATTTTTGAAAATCAAGGAGTAAAACTTGAAGTTAATATGCAAAACGAAACTGTATGGTTAAATGTTAAACAAATGGCTGAATTGTTTGGCAGAGAGGAATCTAATATAAGAAGACATATAATAAACATTTTTAAGGAACAAGAATTAATAGAAAATCACAACGTGCAAAATTTACACGTTGATGGTGTTAAACAAAAAGTACCTTTTTATAATTTAGATGTAATTATATCAGTCGGATATCGTGTTAAATCACAAAATGGTGTTATCTTCAGAAAATGGGCAACAAAAGTTTTAAAAGATTATATGTTAAAAGGCTATGCTGTTAATCAAAAAAGACTAGAATATTTAGAAAAAACGGTGAAATTAATAGATATTGCAAATAGAATTGATGAGAAATTAGAAAATAATGATGCCAAAGAAATTTTAAAAGTAATAGGAAGTTATTCAAAAGCTCTTGACTTATTAGATGATTATGATCATAGAACATTATTAAAACCTAAAGGAAATAATAGTAAAAAACAAATAAAATACAAAGATTGTTTAGAAATAATTAATAAATTAAGATTTAATGAAGAAAGTGATATTTTTGCTATTGAAAGAAATAAAGGTTTAGAAGCAATTATAGGAAATATTTATCAAACGTTTGATAATAATGATGTTTATCAAAGTATAGAAGAAAAAGCTTCTAATTTCTTATACATGATTGTTAAAAACCATGTTTTTATAGATGGAAATAAACGCATCGCAGCAACATTGTTTATATATTTCTTAAATTATTATGATATTTTGTATAAGGATGGTAAACAAATTATTGATAATAACACTTTAACAGCCTTAACATTACTTATTGCGGAGTCAAACCCAAAAGAAAAAGAAGTTATAATTGATTTGATTATGAATTTTCTTATTTAAAACAGACTTTTAAAAATACCAGGCTCTTACCAAGAAGAGTATAATAAATTAGCAGAGTAGAATTTTTGTATAAAAAATAACTTAAATTGTTTAAATAATTTTTTTTGTGTAGTATAATTAAAATAAATTATACTACTTTTTTGTATAAAAAATTAAATGAATTAATAATTTGTTTTTAAGGAGGTACAAATGAAAAGTTATTTTGGATA
This sequence comes from uncultured Clostridia bacterium, assembly GCA_944383035.1. Lineage (GTDB taxonomy): Bacteria > Bacillota > Clostridia > TANB77 > CAG-465 > CAG-465. Next base: position 46,962 of record CALWOE010000001.1, on the reverse strand, counting down.
TGAAAATAAGGTATGTGTTGTAACAGGTGCATCAAGTGGTATGGGAAAAGCAGTTGCTGAAATATTAGTTGATTTAGGAGCAAAGGTATATGCTATAGATTTAAATGAATGTGATGTTTCTGGAATAACAAAATTCTTTAAATGTGATTTATCAAAAAAAGAACAAATTGATGAAGTATTTAAAAATATTCCAGAAAAGATAGATTCTTTCTTTGGAGTTGCTGGTCTTTCTGGTTCAAAAACAGATTATAGGACAACTTTTGATTGTAACTACACATCAAATATGTATATTACATTATATTATTTAAAAGACAGAATGGAAAGAGGAGCTTCTATTGTATATTGCACATCAACAGCTGGTTTAGAATGGAAAAAGTTTAAAAAAGAACAAAATAAAGTAGTACATGCAAAAACATGGGAAGAAGTAGAAAGTGTAACTAGAAAATTGGCAAGTACTGCTCCTGCTACTTTTGCGTATATGTATTCAAAAAGATGTATGTCACAATTTGCTTGTGAACAGTCAGTAGAATTTGCAAAACTTGGAATTAGGATAAATAACGTACTACCTGCATCAACAGATACTGGTATGAAACAAGAATTTCAAGATATGATTGGGGGAGAAGATAAGTTAATAGAACAAGCTGGTCTTGCTGGAAGACTTGCAACTCCAGAAGAAATGGCTACACCAATGGTATTTTTAAATTCTGATATGGCATCATTTGTCTCAGGACTTGATATGGTTGTAGATTATACTGATACTTGTCTTAAGACTTTAGGTTTAAAGAAAAATATAGAAGCAATTTCAGCAACAAATCCAATTATTTGTGCGCTTGCAAAAAAAATGTTATCTAAAAATACAAATACAAAAGCTTTAAATTCAGGAAAAGAAAAATAATAAATAAATTTTAATTAAAAGAACATATAAATTTAAAAAGTTTATATGTTTTTTGTTATTATATAGTAAATTTAGAATATAATATATTAAGTATTTTTTTGTATATTAATGATTATTAATATAAAGGGGGAGAGATTTATGTTTAATCTGCCAAATCATATTAAAATTTTAGATTATGATTTAATGGTTGATAAAAAAATATCTAATGAGTATATTATTTTTAAAAGATTTGTTTATATTGGTAGAATACAAGTAAAATTTGAGTTAATCTATGCATATTATGATAAATATACAAAACAAATACCATATACTTGTAATATAGAAATAGTAGATAAAAAAAATAATATACCAAAAGAATTATTAGAAAAAATTTTCTGTAAAGTGATTTTAACAGACAAAAAAAACAGAAGTATTTGAACTTCTGTTTTTTGCATGAAAAACTTCTTATCTTTTACTGAATTGAGGAGCTTTTCTTGCTTTCTTAAGACCATATTTTCTTCTTTCTTTAACTCTTGAATCTCTTGTAAGCAGTCCATGTCTTTTTAATACACCACGAACTTCTACATCAGTTGAAGCTAAAGCTTTAGATATACCGTGAGCAACAGCACCTGCTTGACCAGCAAATCCGCCGCCTCTTACAGTAGCAACTACATCATATTTTTCCATTAAGTTTGCAACATTAAAAGGTTTTAAAACAATAGCTTTTAATGTATCTAGTGTATAAACATCATTCATATCTTTTCCATTTATAGTTATTTTTCCAGTTCCAGGAATTATATTAACTCTAGCAATAGAAGATTTTCTTTTTCCTGTTGCATATATGTATTCTTTTTTTGACATATTCTATATCCTCCTAAAAATTCCATATTTCAGGTTTTTGAGCTTCATGATTATGCTCAGCACCTTTAAATACTTTTAATTTTTTAAGCATGTTTCTACCTAATGTATTTTTTGGTAACATACCTTTTACTGCTAATAATAAAGCTTTATCTGAGTTATTAGCCATTAATACGTTATATTTAGTTTCTTTCATACCACCAATATAACCAGAATGATGTCTGTAAACTTTTTGATTTAATTTGTTCCCTGTAAGAACAATTTTATCAGAATTTATAACAATTACGTTATCTCCACAATCTAAATGTGTTGAATAAGTAGGTTTGTGTTTACCTTTTAAAAGTCTAGCAGCTTCAGTAGCAACTCTTCCAAGAGGTTTGTTAGCTGCATCTAACACATACCATTTTTTTTCAATTTCATTAGCTTTTACGCTATGTGTAGTATTATTCATTTTGAATCCTCCTATAAAAAATAAAGTCCGTCAAACTTTCCGGGGTTTAGTTGACTAACTGTATAATACTCATATATTATACAATTAAAAGTTTCAAAAGTCAATAAATAACATAAAAAATGTTAAAAATATATGAATATAACTAAATAAATTACTCAAATAATATAACAAAAAAATAAAATAATGTTATATTAATAATTAGTATTAAAGTATTGTATTAGTGTTGCTTTTTTTTTAGATATATAGTAAGATATACATGTAAATTATATTTTAATTAATGATATAAAAAAATAAGAGAGGTTAGAAATATGGATGAATTTGAAAAGTTTTTTGCTGATGATGGATTTTTTAGCATAGAAGCAGATCTTATGGATCTAAAAGAAGAAACAAGAATACAAAATATAATACAAAAGTTATATATCTATGATAATAATCCACAAGAATTAACTAAGATATATACAGATGTTTTAGAGGATGATAATGTTGCTTTTATATTACTTAAAATAAGCCAAGATATGATATTTAAAAAACATTTTCCTGAGTTCTATGTTGTAAATGAATATGGAGAAAATTTATTTAATTGCCAACAAAATTCTCCTTATCATAAATATGATGTTTTTAAACATATTGTTACATCTATAGAAAATGTTGGAAATCCACAAATACCAGTAGGGGATTGGCAAAAGAAATTGCTTAAATGGACTATGTTTTTACATGATATTGGAAAACCATATGTAAAAGTGATACAAAGTGATGGTAAGGATAGTTTTGCAAATCATGATGAGAAATCTGTTGAACTTGCAACTGGGATTTTAAATAGATTTTATTTTAATGATGAAGAAAAAAATATAATATTAACATTAATAAAATATCATGATAAATATTTAAATGAAGGCGAAATTACATATGATAATATGAAATTTTTGGCTGGGAAATTAGGAAATAATAAAGAACTATTTTATTTACTTATGGATGTTAAAGATTCTGATGCTAAAGCAAAAAGTGTAGAAGTATATAATAAATATAAATTAGTAAAAAGCAAATATATTGAATTTATAAATACATATTTTGCTTATTCTGTTGAAAAAGAAGTATCTGTTGATGTAGAAAATGAACAAGTGCAATCAGCAAATGCAGAAAATAAAAGTCCAGTAATAAATGAGAAAATGACACAAGAAGAGATGAAGCATTTAATAGAAGATATAATTAGTAAAAGAAAAATTTTACCACTTTATCAACCAATAATAGATTTAAAGCATAAATCAGTTTATGGTTATGAAACATTTACAAAAATTGAAAGCTCAAAAAAAGTTGATATTATGGAATTATTTTCTTATGCAAAAGATATTGGAAGATATGAAAAAATGCAACAAACATTACTTGTTAATGGAATAGATGATTTTTCATCAATTTTATCAAAAGAATCTGATTTTATTTTTGTAAATTCTGATCTTGAAAGTTATAATAAGTATATAAATAAACCAAGACTTTATGATTATATGGCAAAAAATAAAGTTGTATTGGAATTTCATAACTATGATAAAAAAGATATAAATAATTTAAAGGATACAATTGATACAATACATAAAAATAGAGGACTTGTAGCTTTAGATAACTTTGGCCTTGGATCTTTAAGCATAGATGATTTAAATGTATTAGATATTGACTATATTGTACCAGATAGATCTTTTGTAGTAGACATTGTGAATGATAATGAGAAAAGAAAATATATTAATGAACTTGTTACATATTCTATTTCAAGAGATATAAAAATGATAGCAATAGGCGTTGAAAATTTAGAAACATTACAACTTTTAAATGAGATTGGTGTAAGATATGTTCAAGGATATTATTTTGGGGTTCCAAATAATGTTATTGATATGATAAATGATAAATTAAAAGTTTCTTTGACAAATGATTTAGAAAATATTATTTAATAAAAAATTAAATGACTAGTTGACAAACGAACTTTTGTTTGGTATAATTTGTGTGAAGTAAACAAGGGGGAAATATATATGATATCAGAAGAAAGAAAAAAAGCGTTAGACATTGCTTTAGCACAAATAGAAAAAAATTTCGGTAAAGGATCAGTTATGAAACTTGGAGAAGTTTCAACTGTTAATGTAGATTCTATACCAACTGGAGCTTTAAGTTTAGACATAGCTTTAGGAATTGGTGGATATCCAAGAGGAAGAATAATAGAAATTTATGGACCAGAATCATCTGGTAAAACAACAGTTGCATTACATGCAATTGCAGAAGCACAAAAAATGGGTGGAGTTGCTGCATTTATAGATGCAGAACATGCCCTAGATCCAGTTTATGCTAGAAATTTAGGAGTAGATATTGATAATTTAATTGTTGCTCAACCAGATACAGGAGAGCAAGCATTAGAAATAACAGAACAATTGGTAAGAAGTGGCGCTATTGATATAATAGTTGTAGACTCTGTTGCAGCATTAGTACCAAAGGCTGAAATTGATGGTGAAATGGGAGATAGTCATGTTGGTTTACAAGCAAGACTTATGTCTCAAGCTTTAAGAAAATTAACAGGTGTTTTAGCTAAATCTAAAACAGTTGCTATATTTATAAACCAATTGCGTGAAAAAGTTGGTATTATGTTTGGTAACCCAGAAACTACAACTGGTGGTAGAGCATTAAAGTTTTATTCATCTATAAGACTTGATGTAAGAAAACAAGAAGCAATAAAAATAAATGGAGAAGTAATGGGAAGTAGAACAAAAGTTAAAGTTGTTAAAAATAAAGTAGCACCTCCATTTAGAGAAGCTGTATTTGATATTGTTTATGGAAAAGGAATATCAAATGAAGGATGTGTTTTAGATATTGCTACTGATATGAATATAGTAAATAAGAGTGGAGCATGGTTCTCATATAATGGTCAAAAAATTGGACAAGGTAGAGAAAATGTTAAAGCTTATTTAAAAGAAAATCCAGATTTATTAAATGAAATAGAACAAAAAGTTAGAGATAATTTCAATGCGGCATTTGAAAAAAGTTTAGATGAAATACCAAGTGCTGATGCAGACGATGAAAAAGAACCAATCAGTGATGATGATGTTTTTGATATAGAAGAATAAAAAAGGTAGGTATATTTTATGGAGTTTGAAATAGCAAAAGAAAAGGCTGTAAAATATATTGTAATGGCAAAGAAAACAAAGTATGAAGTTTATCAGAAACTAAAAAAAAGTGGTTTTGATGATAATATAATAAATCAAGTTATAGATTATCTATCAGACTTAAATTATTTAAATGATGAGGAATATATAGACGCATATTTAAAACAAAGTATGCGTCTTTTAAAATATTCAATCTTTGAAATAAAGCAAAAGCTATTGCAAAAAGGCCTTGATAAGTGTATAATTGAAAATAAATTAGAATATTTAAAAGATAATAATTATGAACAAAAAATAATTGAAAAACTTTTAAATTCCAAATTAAAAAATTTAGATGATTTAAAAAAGAAACAGTATTTATATAGAAGAGGATTTAAAACTAATATAGATACGTATATGTAATTTAGGAGGTAGTTATATGATAAATGTGCCAACACCACATAATAGTGCTAATTTAGGAGATATTGCAAAAACAGTTTTAATGCCAGGTGATCCATTAAGAGCAAAATATATAGCTGATAAATATTTAAAAGATGTTGAGTTATATAATAATGTTAGAGGTATGCTAGGTTTTACTGGTACATACAAAGATGTAAAAATATCAGTTCAAGGAAGTGGTATGGGAATACCATCTATGGGAATATATTCAAAAGAATTATTTGATGGGTATAATGTGGAAAATATTATTCGAGTAGGTAGTGTAGGCGCATTATCTGATGATGTAAAATTAAGAGATATTATAGTTGCAAATGAAGTTGTAACTGATTCTAATTACCTAAATACATTTGAAAATTGTAATAATATTAATCCAGTATGCAGTGAGGAGTTGTTAAATAAATTAAAAGAAATTATTGTAAATAATAATGAAACTACAGTTAAAATTGGAAAAGTATTTACATCAGATAAATTCTATAATTCAAATGAGAATTTAATAAAAGAGAAAAATACAGGAGCTTTAGGTGTAGAAATGGAAACTCTTGCTTTATACACAAATGCTAAAATATCAAATAAAAATGCTATTGCTATGTTTACAGTATCTGATGCACCATTAAGAGGAGAATCATTATCTGCAGATGATAGACAAAATACATTTGATGAAATGATTAAAATCGCATTAGAACTTGCAATTAGTTTATAGGTGTTTGTATGCAAGAAAGTATTATAAAAAATAAACCTAAATATAACTTTGTTTTACAAAATTTTGAAGGGCCACTTGATTTACTTTTATATCTTATTTCAAAAAATAAAATGAGTATTTTTGATATATCGTTAAGTACACTTACAGATGAATATATCAGTTATTTAAATCAAATGACAGATGAAAACTTAGAAGTAACAAGTGAATTTATAGTTATGGCAGCAACATTACTTGATATAAAAGCAAGGAAATTATTACCTGAAATTACACCAAAAGAAGATGATGAAGAAGTTTTAACTGAACAAGATATAATAGCAAAAATTATAGAATATAAAAAATATAAAGAAATTGCTGATGTAATATATACAATGTATAAAGAACATTTTGGTAGTTTTTCAAAAAGTTATGAAAAAATAAAATTTAATAAAAAAACAACATATTCTGGTGAAAAATTAGATAAAAATGTTTTACATGATATGTATGTAGATATGTTACAAAGAAATATAAATAAGATAAATAAAAAATCATCAGAATTAAATAAAATAGCACTTTATGAAAAAGTTACAATAAAAGATAAAGTAAACCAAATTGTATCTTATCTAAATGAAAATAATAACCTTGTATTTAATGAAATGTTTAATCCAGTTAAATGTGATAATATAGAGGTAGTAACAGCTTTTTTAGGAGTTTTAGAGTTAAGTAGAACAAAGCAGGTATTACTTGATCAAGAAGAATTATTTTCTGATATAAATGTTAAAAAGAATACTGATTTTGATATAAAAATTGATTTGTCAAATATGAATGAATAGTTAAAGTTAATCTTTAACTATTTTTTATTATTGTAAATAAACTTCCGGCTGTGCCGGTAGTAAAGTAGGCTTAAGCTTTGTAGTAAAAAAACTCCCTTCATGATATAATACTTATACATTTCGGCAAGTATAAGAAAAAATGAAGGGAGTTTTTATCATGACTAATATATTTAAAAAAGAAATAAAAAATAATAGTGATGACTTAATAAGTTTATCACATACTAAATGGAATTGCAAATATCATATAGTATTTATACCTAAATATAGAAGAAAAATATTTTATTACAAATTATGTAATTAAGTATAATAAATAGCCTAGATAATCTTTATTATATATTATATTGAAAATTATAAAAAGGTATTGTATAATAATTATTATAATATATTCTTTTATATTATAATAAATTAGAAAGGAATAATATTAAATATGAAAAAAGATGAATTTGTAAAAGAAATTACTAATATAGATGATGATTTTGCAAGATGGTATACAGATATTGTAATAAAAACAGAATTAGCTGATTATACAGACACAAAAGGTTGTATTGCAATAAAACCATATGGATATTCTATATGGGAAAATATTCAAAATTATGCAGATAATCTGTTTAAGAAATCTGGTGTAAAAAATACTTATTTCCCATTATTAATTCCAGAAAGTATGCTTCAAAAAGAAAAAGATCATGTGGAAGGATTTGCCCCTGAAGTAGCATGGGTAACAGAAGCCGGAGAAGAAAAACTAGAAGAAAGATTATGTATAAGACCAACATCTGAAACAATAATTATGACAATGTATAAAAAGTGGTTAAGTTCGTGGAGAGATTTACCATTTGTATATAATCAATGGTGTAATGTATTAAGATGGGAAAAAGAAACAAGACCATTTTTACGTTCAAGAGAATTTTTATGGCAAGAAGGACATACAATTCATGAAACCAAAGAAGAAGCCATAGAAAGAACTTTAAAAATGCTTGAAATATATGTAGATGTTGCAGAAAATTTTTTAGCTATACCAGTAATAAAAGGTATAAAAACAGAAACAGAAAAGTTTGCAGGCGCAGATAGAACATATACAATAGAAGCAATGATGTATGATGGAAAAGCTTTACAACTTGGAACATCACATTATTTTGGACAGAATTTTACAAAGGCTTTTGATGTAAAATTTCAAGATAGAGATGGAAAACAAAAATATCCTTATCAAACTTCTTGGGGAATATCTACTAGAATGATCGGTGCAATAATTATGGCTCATGGTGATAATAGAGGATTGAAATTACCTCCAAAAGTAGCACCAATTCAAGTGGTTATAGTACCAATAGCAATACATAAAGACGGTGTTAAAGAAAAAGCAGAAGAAATATATAATTCATTAAAGAATAAATATAGAGTTGAAATTGATTTAAAAGATCAAGTATCACCAGGTTACAAATTTAATTATTGGGAAATGAAAGGTGTTCCAATAAGAATAGAAATAGGTCCAAGAGATATAGAAAATGGAGTTTGCGTAGTTGTTAGAAGAGATACTTTAGAAAAATCAATTATAAAATTAGAAGAATTAGAAAATTATATAGATAAGTTATTAAATAATATTCATGAAAATATGTTTGAGAAATGTAAAAAAAGAATGGTACAAAAAACAACTACAGCATCTAATTTAGAAGAATTCCAAAATAATATGAATGAAGAGCAAGGATTTATAAAAGCTATGTGGTGTGGTAGTAGCGAATGTGAAGCAAAAATAAAAGAGTTGACTACAGCTAAATCTAGATGTATGCCATTTGAACAAGAAAATATTGGAGATGTTTGTGTATGTTGCGGAAAAAAAGCAAATAAAATGGTAATATGGGGAAAACAATATTAATAATATTTTTTTATAATTAGATTGAATAGTTAAAGTTAATCTTTAACTATTTTTTGGAAGGAGGTTTTAATGAAACAAACATATAAAATAGGTGGAATGACATGTGTAGCATGTTCATCTGGTCTTGAAAGATTATTAAAGAAAAAAGATGGCGTTGTATCTGTAGAAGTAAGTTTTGCAACAGAAACAATGGATATTGAGTATAACAATAATATTACTTTTGAGGAGATAGAAAATACTGTAAAATCATTAGGTTTTTATATAATTAATGATGAAGAAAAAGAAAAGAAAAAAAGTAAATTTAATTTAAAATTATTTAAATTAATTGTATCTATAATAACAACAGTACTTCTTATGTACATATCGATGGGGCATATGATAGGTTTACCACTTCCCAATTTTTTGAATATGCATACACATAGTGTAAATTTTGCATTCTCTCAGTTTATATTATCAACAATTGTAGTTTTACTTGGATACAAATTTTATGTAGTAGGATTTAGATTGCTTTTTAAGAAAATACCAAATATGGATACATTAGTTGCAGTAGGAACATCAGCCTCATATTTATATAGTGTTTATTCTTTTATTATGGTTATAATGGGACATACAGAATTTTTATCAACATTATATTTTGAATCAACTGCTACAATTATAACTCTTGTGGAACTTGGAAGATATTTAGAGGAAAAATCCAAAGTTAAAACTGGTGAGCAATTAAATAAATTAATAAATTTAAAACCAAAATTAAGTGTTGTTATACGTAATGGAAATAAACTTACTTTAAAAGTAGATGAAATTTTATTAAATGATATTGTAGAATTAAAAACTGGTGAGAGAGTACCAGTTGACGGTGAAATAATAGATGGAATTGCAAGTATTGATGAATCAATGGTAACAGGTGAGAGTATACCAAAAGATAAAACAGTTGGAGAAAAAGTTATTGCCGGTACAATTTTAAATAATGGATATATAAAATTTAAGGTGGCAAAAATAGGATCTGATACAATGATAGCTCATATCATAGACTTGGTAAAAAAAGCACAAGTATCAAAAGCTCCAACACAAAGAATAACAGATATAGTTTCAGGATATTTTACATATATAGTTCTTGCAATAGCTATAATTGCAACAATAGTTTGGGCAATAATTGGATTTGATTTTGCATTTTTAGTTAAAGTTTTTGTATCTGTTCTTGTAATATCATGTCCGTGTGCACTTGGAATAGCAACTCCAGTATCTGTTATTGTAGGTACTGGTAAGGCAGCAAGTTTAGGTATATTGTTTAAAGAGGCAGAAGCAATAGAAAACTTAAGTAAAGTAGATACAGTTGTTTTTGATAAAACAGGTACTTTAACTGTTGGAAAACCATTTGTTACAAATATAAAAGAAATAGATATAAATAAAAATAAATTGTTAGAATGTATATATGCTGTAGAAGCACTTTCTTCTCATCCATTATCTCTTGCAATAGTAGACTATGCTAAAGAGAAAAATGTTGAATTAAAAAAAGCAGATAGTTATATGAGTATTATTGGTAAAGGGATATATGGAAAATTAGATGGTAAAGAAATATATATTGGTAATGAAAAATTAATTTACGACTTAAAGATAGATATAACAAAACATAAAAAAGTATATGAAAAAATGTATAATGATGGAAGTACAGTAATGTTTGTTGTTATTAGTAATAAATTAAGTGGAATAATTGCTGTATCTGACATTGAAAGAAAAGAAAGTAAAGAATTAATTAAAAAACTTACTAATAAAGATATAAAAACATATATGTTAACAGGTGATATATATAATTCAGCTAAAAATATAGGTAAGAAAATTGGAATAAAAAATATAAAAGCTAGTATGTTACCAGAAGATAAAACTAATTTTATTAAAGATTTAATTAAAGATGGTAAAAAAGTTGCAATGGTAGGTGATGGAATAAATGATTCACCAGCATTAACTGCAGCAACAGTTGGAATTGCAATTAGTAGTGGAACTGATATTGCAACAAATAGTGCAAACGTTGTTTTAATGAAAAATGATATTTATGATGTATATAATGCAATAATGCTAAGTAAATATATTTTTAAAGTTATAAAAGAAAATCTATTTTGGGCATTTTTCTATAATGCAATTTGTATACCAATTGCATGTGGAGTTTTATATCCTATAACACATTCACTTATATCTCCAATGTTTGCAGCTCTTGCTATGAGTTTAAGTTCAATATCTGTAATATTGAATGCCTTAAGAATAAATTTATTTAAAACAAAAAATAACAAATAAAAATTATTAATTATTAATTATTAATTATATATAAAAATATTTATACTGATAAATTAAATGAGTGAATTTTCACTCATTTTTTGTAATTAAAAAATACACTATTTATAAAAAAATGAGTGAAAAAAACTTCACTCATTTTTAAAAAACATTCCAAAAAAATTAAAAATAAATGTTGATACGTATAAAGTAAATATCATGGGTAAACATAATGTTTAAAGTCTTATTAAAAGTACCTGAAATTGTAAAACAAGCTAATAAATACGGTCTTAAACTAAAAACAAGTGCATTAAGTTCTCATTACTGGTATCAAGCATAAGTATAAAATAAAAATATAGATATTGACTATAATATATCTTTAAGAATTAATTTAATTTTTTTATTACTATATTTTTATATTATAATTTTTAATATCTTTTAATAGTCAAATATTTGTATTTTATTAATTTATCTTTTCTTTTTTTATTAAATTACTTTTATTTATCATAATTTTTATAAAATAAAAAATAAAATATTTCTATAATTTATTAATATACAAAAATAATAATATTATTAATAAATCTAAATATTATAACGAACCATTATCAAATATAGATGACACTAGTTCATATAAATTATTTTTAGTTGAATAACGTTTTTTATTAATTACAAGTGTATTATTAGAGAAAATTAATAATCTATATTGCTTATTATTATATTCAATTAACATTCTATATGCTTCATTAGAATTTATTTTATCGGGATTTTCAAATATAGGCTTTATTCTTTCATCTTTTATAGAATTTAAAAACAATATTTTTTTATCTTTATTATCTATACTTTCCTGTTTATTTCCTACTATATCAATAAAAAAAATTTCTACATTTTCATAATTATTTAAAGTAAATATCTTTTTTAAAGTACTTTCTTTTATACTAATTTCTCTATTTGATAATATAAAGAAAATAACTAATATGATAATTATAATTATAAATATAATTAAATTTTTTTTCTTCATAAAGTCACTCCTTTTTTTTAATATAACATATAAAAAATAGGAAGTCAATATCTACTGTCCCTATACCTTATTAAACTTTTTGTCTAATAATTTAGGCTCAATTAAATAAGACTTCCTATTTTACTTCTTTTTATTAATATACACTAAAAAGTAGTATCTTTTATTAACCAATCTAAATTGTAGTTAAAAAATGTTAACTGAACGCATTCTTAAAGTATCTGTTCCCCATTTTAAATATGAAAATACTGGATTTATAAGACCTGTACAAACATATATATATTTTTCATTATCAACAATAGCATATCCCAAAATTACCATAAAATGGCTTTGAGTTACATCATTACATATTTTTAATTCTTCTGGAGAAATAAATTCTAATGTCATATCAGTATTTACTTTTTCACCACCCGTTATCTCTGAGGTAAAAGCTATACTACTACATGATATGATCATAATAAAAGTTAAAACCAGATTAATAAATCTTTTGTAAAAATTATTCATATTTTTACAATATAAAACTAATTAGTTCAAAATATAATTAGTAAAAAAATTAAATATAAAAATTTATTTAATAAAATTAAAAATAATATTTATTAAATATTTTGGAATAAATTAAATTAAAAAATATATAATTTATTGTATATTTTTATTTCATCTATTGAAACTATAAAAAAAAAGTGATATAATATGTTAGCACTTAAATAAAGAGAGTGCTAAAAATTAAGGAGGTGATTTCCAAATGTTAAAACCATTAGGAAATAGAGTAATTTTAAAACAATTAGAAGTAGAAGAAACTACTAAAAGTGGCATTTTATTACCAACAACAGCTAAAGAAAAATCAGGTATGTATGAAGTAGTAGCAGTAGGTGATGGAAAATTAGTAGACTCAAAAATAGAAGAAATGATAGTAAAAGTTGGCGATAAAGTTGTATGTTCTGAATATTGTGGAACACAAGTAAAATATCAAGATGTAGATTATAAAATAGTAAGACAAGATGATATTTTAGCAGTAGTTGAATAAGGAGGAATGATAATTTATGGCAAAAGAAATTTTGTATGGTAGAGAAGCAAAAGAAGCATTAGAAAGAGGTGTGGATAAACTTGCTAATGCAGTAAAAGTAACATTAGGACCAAAAGGAAGAAATGTTGTTCTTGATAAATCATATGGTTTACCACTTATAACAAATGATGGTGTTTCAATTGCAAAAGAAATTGAACTTGAAGATAAATTTGAAAATATGGGAGCATCTTTAGTAAAAGAAGTTGCAACTAAAACTAATGATGTAGCAGGAGATGGTACAACTACAGCAACAGTTTTAGCTCAAGCAATGATAAAAGATGGACTTAAAAATGTACTTGCTGGAAGTAATCCAGTGATTGTAAGAAAAGGTATTGAAAAAACTGTTAAATTAGCAGTAGATGAAATTAAAAAAATATCTACACCTGTTAATGGAAAAGAAGATATTGCAAGAGTTGCAAGTATATCAGCTAATGATGAAACAGTTGGTGAATTAATATCTGAAGCAATGGAAAAAGTTTCAAAAGATGGTGTTATAACAATAGAAGAATCTAAAACAATGGAAACAGAACTTCAAGTAGTAGAAGGAATGCAATTTGATAGAGGTTATTTATCATCATATATGGTAACAGATACTGATAAAATGGAAGCAGTACTTGATGAGCCATATATATTAATCACTGATAAAAAAATATCATCAATTCAAGATATATTACCAGTATTAGAAGAAATAGCAAAACAAGGTAAACAACTTTTGATTATTGCTGATGATGTTGATGGAGATGCTTTAGCTACACTTGTAGTAAATAAATTAAGAGGAACATTTACATGTGTTGCAGTAAAAGCACCAGCATTTGGTGATAGAAGAAAAGAAATGTTACAAGATATAGCAATACTTACTGGTGGAGAAGTAATTTCTACTGAACTTGGTATGGACTTAAAACAAACAGATATAATGCAACTTGGTAGAGCAAAACAAGTAAAAGTTCAAAAAGAAAATACTATTATAATAGATGGTTATGGTGATGAAGATAAAATAAAAAATAGAGTATCTCAAATAAGACAAGAGATAAACAACACAACAAGCTCTTTTGATAAAGAAAAATTAGAAGAAAGACTTGCTAAACTTGTAGGTGGAGTTGCAGTAATAGAAGTAGGTGCTGCTACTGAAACAGAAATGAAAGAGAAAAAATTAAGAATAGAAGATGCTCTTGCAGCAACAAAAGCAGCTGTTGAAGAAGGTATAGTATCTGGTGGTGGTACAGCATATATTAACATACTACCAAAAGTTAAAGAATTTGCAAATACTTTAGAAGGAGATGAAAAAATCGGTGCTAAAATGGTTGAAGTAGCCCTAGAAGCTCCAATCAGACAAATAGCATATAATGCTGGTGTAGAAGGAGCTGTAATAATTGATAAAATAATGTCAATGGAAAAAGGTTATGGATACGATGCATTAAATGATAAATTTGTTGATATGAAAAAATCTGGTATTGTAGATCCAACTAAAGTTACAAGAACAGCACTTCAAAATGCTTCATCAATAGCATCAATGATTATTACAACTGAAACATTAGTTGCAGATAAAAAAGAAGAACATCCTCATGAACATTCACATGATCATGGCCCACAAATGGGAATGTATTAAAAATATTAGGATAAAAAAAGGCAAATGTGATATTAAATATTCACATTTGTCTTTTTTGTTTTTTTACATTATAAATTTATATCACAATTTGTTGAAAAATAAATAAAAATAATATATAATAAAATTATTATAAAAGGAGACACTATGGAAGAATATATAAAAAATATAGATTTACAAAAGGTATCAATGCAAACTTTAGCTTTCATAGGAGATGCAGTGCATAATTTATATATAAAAATGTATCTTTCATCAATTAGTAACGAAAAAACTGGTAAGTTACATGTAGAATCAATAAAATATATAAGTGCTGCTGGACAAGCTAAAGTTATAGATAATATATTAAATGATTTATCAGAGGAAGAAATTAATATATATAAAAGAGGTAGAAATACAAATATACAAAATGTATCAAAAAACGTAGATGTTGTAAGATATAAAAAAGCTACTGGATTTGAAGCTTTAATTGGTTATTTATATTTAACTAAAAATATAAATAGATTAGAAGAAATTATAAAAAAAAGCATTGAGATAACGAATATGGAGGTATCAAATGGAAGATAAAAATATACAAAATGAGTATGATTATTATGATTTAGTAGAATTAAAAGAAATTACTGATAAAATAAAAGCTGGGAAGACATATTCTCAAGCAGAGTTAAAAATTTTATATAATAAAATAAAAGAAGATGTAAATTTTGATAAGATACTAAATGAACTTGATGAAAAGATTTCTAATGTAAATGATAAAAGAATGATTTTAGTTGATGGTACAGAAGCTTTGTATTATGATAATGGAGAATTTTATTTGGTATCTACAACAGATAGTACTAAAGTCAAAAAAAAGTTAAAAAAAGATCAAGCAAAGGAACTTTATTTAGAATTTTTTATAAAATATATATTAAATCCTATGTTAGATAAAAATAAAATACAAAAAGTACAGTTAAAACAGAAAAATAAAGAAGATAAGAAAATTACAGAAAATGAAAAAACAAAAAATGTCAAAGAAGACATAGAAGTTATAAAACAAGAAGTTGTAGAACAAGCTACAAAAGATATAGAAAATGACGGTAAACAAAAAGAGATAAGTGATAAAGAAAAAATAAAATAATAAAAGTGGTGATTTTATGAAAAAATCAAAATTAAAAATATTTATAGTGCTATTTTTGACATTTGCTATAATAGGTACAACTATATTTTTAATCTATTATTTTAGAAATAAAATAGAATTAACATCTCTTGCAAATGATAACTTAGACAATCAGATAGATAATGTAGATGAAGGAGTATATGAGGAAAAAATAAATATATATAGTGGAAATACTAGACCAATAGCAGTATCTATAGATAATGAAAGAGCTGCTTGGCCTCATTCTGGTCTACAAGATGCATATATGATTTATGAAATGATAATAGAAGGTGGAGAAACAAGACTTTTGGCTTTTTTTCAAAATAAAGATACTTCAAAAGTAGGACCTATTAGAAGTACAAGACATTATTTTGTTCACTATGTAATGGAACATAATGCTATATTTGCTCATTTTGGTTGGAGTCCTAAGGCTGAGGAATATATAAAAAAATATAATGTAAATAATATTAATGGTATATATGATTCATATTTTTGGAGAGTTGGTTACGGGTACCATAATGCTTTTTCTAGTATGGAAAATATTAGAGAATTTGCAACAAAGAAAAATTATTTACAAGTTACATCTTCTGATAAACCATTATATAATTATTCGGCAAAAAGTGTTGAATTAAAAAATGCAACTGATGTAAATAATATATATATTAAATATTCAAATTTGCATAATACATCTTATACATATAATGCTACAGATAAAGTATATTATAGATATATGAGAGGTGTAGCAGATAAAGATAGAGAAACAGGAAATCATTATTATGCAAAAAATATAGTTATAATGTATGTTAATAATTATAATTTACCAGATACTGAAACAAAAGGAAGACAAGAATTAGAAAATATTGGTACAGGAACAGGATATTATTTAACAGAAGGAAAATGTATTGAAATAACATGGTCTAAAGCTTCTGATAAATCAAAAACATATTTTAAGGATTTAGAAGGTAATGAAATAACTTTAAATGATGGAATAACATATGTACAACTTGTTCCAAAAGATTATCCTGTAACATTAAATTAAAATAAAAGCTTGAAATTTAAAATATTTCAAGCTTTTTATATTTTTTATTTTGTAACGCTATTTTTTACTTGTTCAACGTCAGCCATACCACCTGGTGCTGCTGGAACATAGTATCCTTTATCTTTAGCACATGTATAAACTTCCCATTGTAAACTTTCTAATTTGTTTCTTGCATTTCTTAGATCATCTCTAAAATTTTTATTGTTTGCTTGTTCGATTGAATAATTAAGTAAAGTAATCATAGTATTTGTTGATGATAAAACATCGCTTATTGCTGTTTTTTCATTCATATAAAACACCTCCTATAACATACACTTAAGCTCATTTTTTAAATTGCAAAGCTCAGTATTTAATTGATCTAAAATGTTTGTAACATTTTGATCAGAAGTTAAAGTTTTGTAATAAGAAATCTTATCACAAAAAGTTGTAGAGTGTCCACATATGTGACGTATATTTTGTAATTCAATTTGATTTAAACTATTCATAACAATTCCTCCTCGTACATAAATATTATTTGCAAAATATAAAAAATTATACAAAAATATATTTTAAAAATTAATTTAATTTTTTTATAAAAATAATTTTAAAATTTTTTTATAATATAGCTATTTTATTGTTGGTTTTGCAAATAAAGCTGCTAAAAATCCAAATATTATTGCAGCAGATATACCTGCAGAACATGCTTTTACACCACCTGTAAATATTCCTAAAAAACCAATTTGATCTACTTCTTGCATAACACCTTTTGCAAGGGAATATCCAAATCCAGATATTGGTACTGTTGCACCCGATTTACCAAACTCAACTATTGGTGCATATATTCCAAGAAATGTAAATACAACACCTAAAGTTACAAATATTACAAGTATTCTAGCAGGTGTAAGTTTTGTTTTATCTATTAAAATTTGACCAATTACACAAATTAAACCACCAGTTACAAATACTTTTAAAAGTTCTATTATCATATCCATAGTTACACCTCATTTTCAATTGCTACTGCATGAGCAATTCCTGGAATACTTTCACCTTGTTGAGAGGATACAGGACTCATTAGCGCTCCAGTTGCGACAATTAAAATTTTGTTTAATTTTTTTGTTTTTAGTTGTTCATAGAAATAGCCACTAAAAACACTTGCCATACATCCACATCCACTTCCTCCACAATGTGTATCTTGAGAATCTTTATCATAAATTAAAACACCACAATCATTATGAATTTCTGAGATATCTAAGCCGTCTTCTTTAAATAGATCTTTTAAAATATCAGAACCAATTATTCCTAAATCACCTGTAACAATTGCATCATAATAATCAATACTTCTTCCTGTATCTTGTAAATGGGCTTTTATTGTAGAATAAGCACTTGGAGCCATTGCTGCTCCCATATTAGTCATATCTTTTATTCCCATATCAACAATTTTACCAGGAGTAACATAAGTTATATATGGTGAATCAGAATTTACATCTTTTGGAACTATTAAGGCAGATCCACTAGCTGTTACTGTGCATTGTGCTGTAGGACTTAACTGATTTCCATGTTCTAGTGGCATTCTAAATTGTCGTTCTGCACTACAAAAGTGAGAAGAAGTTGTAGCTATTACTTTTTGTGCATATCCAGCGTTTACAAAAAGTGAAGCAAGCATTAAACCTTCACAAAATGTAGAGCAGGCACCATATAGCCCAAAGAATGGTATATTTAAATCTCTAATACAATATGCTGAAGAGATACATTGATTTAGAAGATCTCCAGCAAATATGTAGTCTATATCTTCTTTTGATAATCCATTTTTTGCAATTAAATTGTCTACACATGTTTTCATTATTTTACTTTCTGCTTTTTCAAAACTTTTTTCTCCGAAAAATATATCATCAGTGTGAAGTTCAAAATATGATGAAAGTGGACCTTGCATCTCTTTTGGACCGACCATACTACTTGTATTTAATATTTTTGGGGTGTTTTCTAATTTTATAGTTTGTTTTCCAATTTTCATATTTTACCTCCTATAAAAAAAGTTTAATTAACCAATATATAAACCCTATAATTACAGAAGAAGTTATACCATAAACAAGTACGGGACCAGCTATTTTAAACATATTAGCACCAAGACCTAAAACATATCCTTCTGTTTTAAATTCTATTGCTGGAGCAACTACTGAATTCGAAAAACCAGTTATAGGGATTGTAGAACCAGCACCAGCAAATTTACCAATTTTTGAATATACATTTATAGATGTTAAAAAAGCACCGATAAATATTAATATAATTGTGGTTATAGTTGTAGCACTATCTTTAGGTACACCAAAATGCATAAAAGTATTTGTTATTAATTGACCTATAACACAAATAAAACCACCTACTAAAAATGCCATTATTATATGTTTTAACATTGGCGAATTTGTTGCTTTTTTATCAACATAATCTGAATATTCTTTATCAGTCATATTAATATCTTTATCCATAAAAAATCACCTAAAATTATTATTTGCAAATTTATGTAATTTATAAAAAAAGATTGAAAAAAAATAAAAAATTTGATATAATGATACTATATTGTGCAGTAATGGAGGTAGTTTTAAATGGAGAACGAGAAGAAATTTAATAACGAAATGTTTGGATATAACAAACAAGAAGTTGAAGAATATTTAAAAGATATGAAAGCAGATTATGAAAGTAGATTACAAGCAGAACGTTCTGATGTAAATAGATTACAAAATGAACTTACAATTGTAAAGAAAAAATTAGAAAGATATGAACTTGATTATATTAAAAAACAAGAAAAAGTAGCTAATGCTTTAATAACTGCTGAAGATCAAGCAAAAAAAATTGTAGAAACTTCTCGTAATGAAGCACTTCAAGAAAAAGAAAGAATCGAACATTTAATAGAAATGGAAAAAGAAAAATTATTAGATATGAAAAAGGAGATAATTGATTTAAAAGAAAAAACTGTAAGACTTCTTGACAAATATAGTCAAGATATGAATGAATTACTCGATTAGTCATATATTATAAATAACCGTAATAAAATTAAAACATAAGGTGATGTTTTATGAAAATTACGGCTATTTTTTTAGGCAAGAAAAAAAATAGTATTTCTATAACAAATAAATTAATTAGTTTTTTATTTTCAAATATGTTATATTTAATATTATCAGTTACTTTAGTTTTTGTAATGATTTTTTTAGGAAATAATACAAGTATTTTGAAAAATGTATTTTCACTTGCGACAAATTTTAGACAAGCAGATAAAATACAAATAAGCGCATCTAGTATATTTTCTATGTATAGTTTGTATAATGAAAAAAATTATACATATGATAGAAATATTGAAGTAGCACAAAATGATAAAGATAATATGACTCAAAAGCAAAATGAATATTTAAGTGATTATGAAAAGTTAGATGCTGTAATAACAGACAAAAACTCTGTAGAGGCTGTATTAAGTAATATTCCATCAGTTAATGTAACAGAAAATTCATCATCTATACAAAGAATTAGTATAGATAATATGAAAATATTAAATTATTCTTCATATAGAAATATAGATTTTAGTAGTCTTTTAAATGCAAATATTATTTTTACAAAAACAAATGATAGAATTTTGCTATACAATACACATACATCAGAAACATATACAAATAGTGAAAAGTATCAATTTTCATATAGTGGAACAATGAGAACACAAGATGCATTATTTAATATGATATCAATTGCAAAGGAACTAAGAGATAATTTAAATTCTAAAGGAATAAATGCAACAAATGATACAACTCCTCATGATTATGGAACATATACCAGTGCTTATCAAAGATCAAGAATTACTGTTAAAAATGCTTTAAAAGCTATGGGAGGAGCAGCAATAAGTATTGATGTACATAGAGATGCAATTGCAGACTTAACATATGCTCCAAAAGTAAATATAAATGGAGTAAATGTTGCACAATGTATGTTTGTAGTAGGTGTTGGTACTGATACAAATAAAAATGATTATTATTTAGATAATTTAAAACTTGCATTAAAACTGCAAAGACTTGCAGATGTATTATATCCAGGACTGTTCAGACCAATGATTATTAGAAATTCACTTTATAATCAAGATCTGAATAAATATTCTTTACTAATAGAGGTTGGAGCGACTGGAAATACTATAGAGGAAGCAAAGTGTGCAACTAGATGTATAACAAATTTATTAAATATAATATATAAAGATTGATATGAAAATTTTTTTGTGTTATAATCAGAAATTGTAAATGAAAGGTTTGATGAAATTGGCTAAGAAATTAGTAATTGTAGAATCGCCTTCGAAGGCAAAAACAATAAAAAAATATTTAGGAAGTACATATGATGTAATAGCTTCACAAGGTCATATAATAGATTTACCAGCAAGTAAATTAGGTGTTGATATTGAAAATGATTTTAAACCAGAATATAAAACAATGAAAGGTAAAGCAAATATTGTAAAAGAAATAAAGAAAAAAGCTGAAGATAAAGAAAAAATATATTTAGCTACTGACCCTGACCGTGAAGGAGAGGCTATAGCATGGCATTTAAGAAATGTACTTGATATAGATAAGAATGAAAAATGTAGAATAGAATTTAATGAAATAACAAAATCAGCTGTTCAAAATGCTGTAAAAAAAGCAAGAACAGTAGATGAAAATTTGGTAGATGCTCAACAAGCAAGACGTGTTTTAGATAGAATAGTAGGATATAAATTATCACCACTATTATGGAAAAAAGTAAAAAAAGGATTAAGTGCTGGTCGTGTACAGTCAGTAACTTTAAAGCTTGTTGTAGATAAAGAAAGGGAAATCAAAAACTTTAAAAAAGAAGAATATTGGTTATTAACAGCAAAACTTACAAATGGAAAGGACAAAATAGAATCAAAATTTTATGGTGATGAAACAAAAAAAATAGAACTTAAAACAGAAAAACAAGTAGATGATGTAATAAATCAAGTAAAAGATAAAGATTTTGTAGTTTTAGATGTAAAAAAATCAGAAAGGATGAAAAATCCTACACCACCGTTTACTACATCATCACTTCAACAAGAAGCTTCTAGAAAACTTGGTTTTGGTGTAAAAAAGACAATGATGATAGCACAAAGGCTATATGAAGCAGGACATATAACATATATGAGAACAGATTCTACTAGATTATCAGATGAAGCAAAAAAGAGTGCTAAAGAATATATCTTAAATAAATTTGGTAGCAAGTATTATAAAGATAGAGTATTTAAAACTAAAGATACTGCTCAAGATGCACATGAGGCTATAAGACCAACAAATTTAAGTTTTGATTTTTCTTCACTTTCAAAAGATGAAATAAAATTATATACTTTAATTTTAAATAGATTTCTAGCATCACAAATGTCATCATCAATTTATGATACAACACGTATAAAAATTAAAGCAGATAAATACATATTTACTTTAAGCGGAAGTACAATAAAATTTGATGGATTTATGAGATTATACATAGAAGGAAAAGATGATCTTAAAAATGATGAAGATGAATTAAAGATATTACCAAATTTAAATGTTGGCGATGTACTAAAAAAAGAAGATTTAATAAAAGAACAAAAATTTACAGAACCACCAGCAAGATATACAGAAGCAAGTTTAGTTAAAGTAATGGAAGAAAAGGGAATTGGTAGACCAAGTACATATGCACCAACTATTTCAACACTAGAAGAAAGATATTACGTAGAAAAAGAGAAAAAGTATATTGTTCCTACAGAACTTGGAATAATAGTAACTGAATTAATGGAGAAAAATTTTAAAGATATAGTTGATGTAAAATTTACTGCAAATATGGAAAATAAATTAGATATGGTTGCAGAAAATAAAGAAAAATATGTTGATATGTTAAAAGAATTCTATACACCATTTATAGATAACTTAACAAAAGTAGAAGATAAAATTGAAAAAGTTCATATACCAGAACAAGTAAGTGATGTAATATGTGAATACTGTGGAAGAAATATGGTAATAAAACAAGGAAGGTTTGGTAAATTTCTAGCATGTCCTGGTTATCCAGAATGTAAAAATGCAAAACCACTAGTAGAAAGTATAGATATTCCATGTCCAAAATGTGGTGGAAAAATTCTTGTTAAAAAGACAAAGAAAAGAAGAACTTTTTATGTATGTGAAAATAGTCCAAAAACATGTGATTATATCTCATGGAATAAACCGAAAAAAGAAACATATGAATCTGATGAAGATAAAGTAAATAAAACAAAAACAAAAACTAAATCTACATCTACATCCAAAACAAAATCAAAAACAAAAACTAAAAAGAAGTAATCATAAAAAAGATAGTTTGTTCTATCTTTTTTATTTTTATATTTATGTTTATATATTTTATTTATTTTAATATTTATAAATATATGTTCATAGTTTAAAATTATATAAAAAAACACAAGTACTTTTGTACTTGTGTAGGTAACATATAGTTACCAAATAAAAGGGTAATTATATTTATTTAAAAGTCATATAAGGAATTTTGGATAATGTATTGTGAATACATCTATATTATAAATCAATAATTGTAAAAAAAATGTAGAAATTTGCATAAAATAAAAAAATATTTACACTAATTTTGTCGAATAAAATATTTTAAACTTTTCTTGTAAAATAAAGTTTCTTGATATATAATATTGTATAAATAAAGAGTAATAATGGAGGATAAAAGTGGAAGATAAAAGAATTAATATAATTGGTGCAGGACTTGCTGGGTGCGAATGCGCACATATATTATCTAAAAATAATATTAAAGTTAGACTTTATGAAATGAAACCTAAATATAAATCAGAAGCACATAAATCTAATAATTTTGCTGAACTTGTTTGTAGTAACTCTTTAAAATCTGAACTTTTAACTAATGCTTGTGGGTTACTAAAAAAAGAAATGGAAATTTTAGATAGTTTGTTTATAAAAGCTGCATATATGTCAAAAATACCTGCAGGACAAGCACTTGCAGTTGATAGAGATAAATTTTCTGATATAATAACAAATGAAATAAAAAATGATAAAAATATTGAAATAATATATGAACAAATAGATGACCTATCAAAGCTTGATGGTATTACAGTTGTTGCAACAGGACCACTTACAAGTAGCAATTTACTAGACAATATAATGAAATTAATTGGTAATGAAGGATTATATTTTTATGATGCAGCAGCACCAATAGTAGAAGCAGATAGTATAGATATGAATATAGCATATAGCATGGATAGATATGGAGATTTAGGCGGAGATTATCTAAATTTACCAATGAATAAAGAACAGTATTTAGCTTTTTATAAAAGTCTTGTAAATGCTGAGAGTGCTCCAAGGCACGATTTTGATAAATTAGTACTATTTGAAGGATGTATGCCAATTGAAGAAATGGCAAAAAGAGGAGAAAATACATTACTTTTTGGACCATTAAAACCAGTAGGGTTAGATAATCCTAAAACAGGAGAGAAAAATTATGCCGTTGTACAATTAAGAGCTGAAAATGAAAATAAAACGTTATATAATTTAGTTGGATTTCAAACAAGTTTAAAATTTGGAGAACAAAAAAGAGTATTTAGTATGATACCTGGTCTTGAAAATGCATCATTTGTAAGATATGGAGTAATGCATAAAAATAGTTATATAAATGGTGGTAAATTACTTGATAATAACTTTTGTTTAAAAAGTAATAATAATATATATTTTGCAGGTCAAATATCAGGAGTAGAAGGATATGTAGAATCTGCAGCATCAGGTATGATGGTAGCATATAGTATAGTAGCAAGGCTTAAGAATAAAAAAATAACTTTTCCAGATACAACAATGCTTGGAAGTTTAAGTAAATATATATCAACAGAAAGTAAAAATTTTCAACCAATGAATGCAAATTTTGGAATATTAAAACCACTTGATAAAAAAATAAAAGATAAAAAACAAAAATATTCAATGTTATCACAAATAGCTATATCAGATATAAAAGACTTTAAAGAAAATGTTTTAGATAAGTAGGTGGTATAATGAGTAAAATTTATTTATTTTTTGGTGAAGAAAAATATGATTTGGATTTAGCAGTTGAAAAAATTAAAAAAGGATTTGATAAATTAGAAGTTGGCTTAAATTTATTTTATGTAACAAATGATAATTTAGATGAACTTTCTACTTTATGCGATGAAGTAACTTTTTTTGGAAGTAAAAAGTTAATAATTATAAAAGATACAAAATTAAAATTTAATGTAGATTTAATATCATCAGCAGATGATGATGTAACATTTGTTATAATCGAAGATAGTGTTGATAAAAGACTTAGCGAATATAAAAAATTAAGTAAAATAGCTCAAATTACAGAATTTAAACATTTAGATGAAAAGCAAATAGTCTCATATATAATGACTATTTTAAAAAAATATGATATAAAAATCTCTAAAGAAGATGCAGAATATATGCAAAGTATTTGTGGAGAAGAAAAATCAAACATAGTAAATGAGTTACAAAAATTAGTTATTTATCTTGGTAAATCATCTATTGTTACAAAGGATGTAATTGAAAAAATTTGTTCTAAAACTTTAAATGCAAAGATTTTTGATCTTTTAGATGATATTGTAAATAAAAATAAACAAAGTGCAATATTAAAACTTGATCAAATATTAAAACAAAAAGAATCAATAGTAAAAATATATATAATGTTATACAAACAAATAAAACAAATGTATATGATAAAATATTTAAAAGAAAAAAAAGTATATAATATTTTGCAAGTAATAAAAATGCATCCATATACTTTTAAAAAATTAAATCTAGCAGTGGATAAATATACATTAAATGAATTAAAAAATATTATCTATTTATTTGGCGAATATGATTATAAGACAAAAAATGGTGATATGGATTTTGAAATTGGTTTAAAAGAAATAATTTGCAATATGTAGGTTCTAATATTTAATTAGAGCCTTTTTTGTATAAAAAAATAAAAACAAATTCATAATATTTTTGAGGTGTTTTTGTAATGAATAAAAAATATTTGAATTTTAGAACAGATATGGCAGATGAAAGATTTGATACATACAAGAAAGTACATAATTTAAGTGAAATTGATGGTATAAAAGTAGATAGTAAAACAGAAGATAATATTAATATAACTACTGTAGATGTGTTAAATGAGAATGGTAAAGAGGCTTTATTAAAAGATATTGGACGATATGTAACAATAGAAATACCAGAACTTAGTACATTAGAAGAAGAAGAAAAAAATGAAATAAGTAAAAAATTATCTTTAAAAATAACTGAAATGATAGGTAAAGATAAGAAAAAGAAAGTATTAGTAGTAGGTTTAGGTAATATATATGTCACTCCTGATGCTTTAGGTCCAAAAGTTGTACAAAATATAGAAGTTACAAGACATTTATTACATCTTGCGAAAGATTTAATAGATGAAAATACACGCGATGTAAGTGCAATATCTCCTGGTGTCTTAGGTACAACTGGAATAGAAACATATGAGATAGTAAATTCAGTAACAAATGTAGTAAAACCAGATATAATAATTGCAATAGATAGCTTAGCATCTGGTAGTATACATAGAATCGGAAAAACAATTCAACTTAGTAATACTGGAATAACGCCAGGTGCTGGTGTTAGAAATAAAAGAGTAGGATTAAAAAAAGAAAATTTAGGTGTTGATGTAATAGCAGTAGGAATACCAACAGTAGTGGATATGGCAACAATTACAAATGAAGCAATAGACAAATTAATTGAAAATACAAAAGAAGAAATAACCAATTATTCTAATACTAAAGAAAATAATTTAACAGCAGAAATTTTTGAAAAACTAGAAAATGAAACAAGATATGATATGATAGCTAATGTTTTAGATACACAAAATTATATTGTAACTCCAAAGGAAGTTGATAGCTTAATAGAAGATATGGCAAATATAATATCATCAGGAATTAATATGTCAATGTAAACTATACTTTAATTAGTATAGTTTTTTGTTTCAAATTTGTTACAAAATGTAAGAATTTTGACATAAGTTGTAAAAAGCTTGATTTTTCCGTACATCTTTTATATAATTAGGTTATATTTAGGAGATGAAAAGGTTGAAAAATAATAAAGGAAAAATCCCATAAAAAATAAAAGTCCTAAAAAATAGCACTTTATGGAAAATAATGGAAATATTAAATTAATACCAAACAATTAAATATAATAAAATTTAACTAACTTTGTAGCCTTGAGATTCTAAAAACTTAATAGCATTATTGATATTTAGTTTTTTATCTTTAGATTTGAAATTTTTTTGAGATAACTGCTCATAAATTTGGTGATTAAATGGTTCATTTTTAGAAAGCATATGATAGATGCAAGTAAGTAACATTCTAGCAATTGCAATAATTGCACGTTTATGACCTCTACGTTTTTTGATAGCATCATATCTTAATTTAAAATAAGGACATTTTTTATCACGAATTGCATTGTTAGCACATTGAATAAGTAAAGGTTTTAAATAGATGCCAGCTCTACTAATATGAACAGATTTCTTTTTACCAGCACTTTCATTACATTGGGGAGTGAGACCGGCCCAAGAGCAAAGATGTTCAGCATCTTTAAATACAGACATATCAGCTCCAATCTCAGAAAGTATAGTGATAGCAGAAATATCTTTCACACCTGGTACAGTTAAAATCAAATTAATTTCATTTTGAAAAGGCTGAATTAATGGTAATATAGCCTGTTCAATTTGATTAATGCAATCAAGAATATTATCGTAATGGTTAAGACAAACTTTCATTTTAGAATTTTGTTCATGAGTAAGATTCCCCTCAACAGAGTCTAAAATTTCTTGAGGAGATGATTTAAGATTTTTTCTAAGGAGAGGTTTAATTTCTTCCATAGAAACATTATCTTCTTTAGATAGTATTAATTCTAAAATTGATTTAGAAGTTTTACCAAAAGTATCTGTAAGAATATTAGAAATCATAATATTAGAAACAGTTAAAGAATTTTGAAATCTATTCTTTTCAGAACTTTTGCAATTAACAAGTTTAAAACGATAACGCATTAAATCACGAAGTTGTCTGATAGCAAGTGGAGGCATAAAACTACCTTCAACAAGACCATGTTTAAAAATATCCGTAATCCAAACAGAGTCTTTAGTATCAGTTTTTTTACCGCTGAATTGCTTTAACATATTTAGGATGAGTAATGGTAATATTACAAGAATCCTCTAAAATGTTAAAAATAGGAATCCAATACTTACCAGTGGATTCCATACAGACATCTTTACAGTTATTATCAATAAGCCATTGCTTAAGTTTCTTAATATCTTTAGTAAAAGTAGAAAATTGTTTGGTTTGATATGTGGTAACTTTGCGTTCATTTGTAGTAGCAATAGTAGCAACTAACATTTTCTTATGAACATCGATGCCACAACAAATATTGTAACAAATTTTTAACATTTTGTTACCTCCAAAAAATAAAAATAAGATGTATAGACATTTACTATGTGTACCCAGCTAGATTAACGGACTTTGTTAAATACAAAGATAAGGTTACGCACTCCACCTACTTAAAGTAGGATATGTTGCACTCATTTGTGCTTAAAAGGTACACGTCACATATAATTATACGGGATATAATTACAAAAGTGGTAATTATTCGCCACTCAACCCGACGTGCTCTTCAGTCTATCTATACATCTAAAGATATTATAACAAATTATGGTAACTATAGCAAGTTAAAAATTTTTAATAAAGATTTGTGCCTTCCGCAGACGTAGCGTTAGCGGAGGCAAGGAAGGAATGAGATTAATTATGAAAAAAAGCAAAAATAAAATATTAACTATAATAAGTATTTTTCTTTTTGTTGTTTTTTTTGGAACAACAAATATATATGCAACAGAGAATGAGGCAAAAAAAGAATCTGTATTAAATATAGATATAAAAGAGGATGTATACAAAACGAGTGAGTCAACTTTAGATAAATTACCATATATTATTTTTTCAACAGATAGAATAATTATGGATAAGGATGATAATAAATTAGGCTTGCTTTTTTCTGCAAAAGATATAGAAGTAAATAATAAACAAGAAGCAGTTCAGATTTTACTTAGTAATGGTGCAGTAAGAATAAATGCTCCTGTTGAGAATGTGTTTGGATTTGCAGTAGAAAATTTTGTTATTAATAATAATATTCAAAAATCAGCATTTATTTTATCATCTAATAAAATAACAATAGCTAAAGATGCTGTTGTAAGCGGAGATTTGGTATGTTATGCACCTGAAATTGTAATTGAAGGTAAAGTAGAAGGAAATGTTATTGGTACTGCAAATAATGTAGTAGTAAATGGAGAAGTAGGTGGAGATTTAAGAGTTCAAACACAAAATATTACAACTTCTTCAGATAATAATATAAAAGGAAAACTTGTAATAGATACGTATAATAAAGACTTAAAAATTAAAGAAACATATAAAAATGCAATAGTAAATTTCTTAGAACAAAAAGAAACTAAAAGTTTATTTACAATAGTTTTAGATTGTGTAATTTATTCATTAATATTAGTACTTATATATTTAATCGTTAAGAGGTTTTCTAAAAAAGATTTCTTTGATAATTTATATGAAAAAACTAAAAATAATTTTGGAAAAGTTGTTCTTGTAGGATCACTATCATTACTTGTCATACCACTTGTATTTTTAGTATATTTCCTACTTTCAACATTTCTTGATGCTGCAAATGTGTTAGTTGGATTTTTAATTGTATATTTATTCTATATAATTATATGTTCTTTACTTTCAACATTTGTAATAGCAATAATTTTAAATAAATATATTAATACTAAATATTTGAAAAAATATAATAATACAAATTATTCAGAAGTTGTATCTTTATTCTTCATATTTGTATCATTATATATACTTGCTAGATTACCAGTAGTTGGTGTATATATAACTATGCTATTAATTATACTTTCAGTTGGTACTATTAGTACATATTTATTTAAAAAAGGAAAAAATACTAAAAACTAAGATGGTGGTGTAAAATAATGGAATTTTATAAACAAAAGATAGATGAGGTTATAGAAAATTTAAAAACAAGTAAAGATGGTTTAACTGACGAAGAAGCAAAGAAAAGATTGCAAAAAGATGGATATAATAAATTAAAAGAAACTAAAAAACGTGGAATATTTTTAATGTTTTTAGATCAATTTAAAAATGTTATGCTTATAATACTTATAATTTCAGCAATTGTTTCAGCTTTTGTATCACTAAAAAGTGGAGAAAGCATGATTGATACAATAATAATTTTAGTCGTTGTATTTTTAAATGCAATTTTAGGTGTAATACAGGAAAGTAAAGCTGAAAAAGCAATAGAAGCATTAAAAAATATGTCACTTCCATATATAAAAGTTAAAAGGGATGGAAGTGTAGAAAGTGTAAAAACAGAAGAACTTGTTGTGGGAGATATTGTACTTGTAGAAGCAGGAGACAGTATACCAGCTGATATGAGAATAATAGAAAATCACAGTTTAAGAGTAGAAGAATCAGCACTTACAGGCGAATCGGTAGCAGTAGATAAAAAACAAGAAGAAATTAAAACAGATAAAAAGCAAGCTTTAGCAGATAGAACAAATATGTTATATAGTGGAAGTAATGTAGTATATGGTAGAGGAGAAGCTGTAGTTTGTGCTACTGGAATGAATACAGAGCTTGGTAAAATTGCAGATGCAATTTCAAATCAAGAAACAGAAACAACACCACTTCAAAAGAAATTAAACCAATTAAGTAAATTTTTAAGTGTAGTAGTTATAATAATAGCAATAATCATGTTTATAGTAGGTTTTGCTAGTGGTAATAATATAGAAGATACATTTATGCTTGCAATATCACTTGCAGTAGCTGCAATTCCAGAGGGGTTAAGTGCAGTAATAACAATAACTCTTGCAATTGGTGTACAAAAAATGGCAAAAGAAAAAGCTATTGTAAGAAAATTATCTGCGGTAGAAGCATTAGGTGCAACAGAAGTAATTTGTTCAGATAAAACAGGAACTCTAACTCAAAATAAAATGAGTTTAAGAAAAATTTACTTTAATTTTGAAGAGTATAATGTTGAAGAAGTAAAACAAAAAAGTGATTTAAAAAATATAAATATAGATGATAAAAAAGAAAAAGATTTAGATATTTTAGCTAAAATTGTACTATTTTGTAATGATACAAAATTTGGCGAAGATGGTGGAAATAAGGTAATGCTTGGAGATCCTACAGAAACAGCATTAATTGATTTTGTACAAAGGATTGGTTATGATAAAGAAACAATGGAAGATACTTGTAAAAGAGTAGATGAATTACCTTTTGATTCTACAAGAAAAATGATGACAACTGTTAATTTAGTGGATAATAAATATTTGTTTTCTACTAAAGGCGCAGTAGAATCTATTTTACAAAATTGTACAAAGATTTTAGAAAATGGTAAGGAAGTAGAAATTACACAAGAACATAAAGATAGAATTTTAAATGAAAATTTAAAACTAGCAAAACAAGCATTAAGAGTACTTGCATGTTCATATAAAGTAAGAGATAACTTAGACAAAATAGATAAAAATGAAAATGATCTTGTATTTGTAGGACTTGTTGGAATGATTGATCCTCCAAGAAAAGAAGCAAAAAAGGCAGTTGAAAAGTGTTTTACTGCTGGAATGATACCTGTTATGATAACAGGAGACAATATAGATACGGCAATGGCAATTGCTAAAGAACTTGGAATTCTAAAAGAAAATACAAAAGCAGTAACAGGACTTGAAGTAGATGAAATGACAGATGAAGAATTGTATAATAATGTAAAAGATATACGTGTGTATGCAAGAGTTTCTCCGGAAAATAAAATCAGAATTGTAAGAGCATGGAAAAAACATAATATGACGGTGGCAATGACAGGGGATGGTGTAAATGATGCACCTGCCCTAAAAGGAGCAGATATAGGTATTGGAATGGGGATTACTGGAACAGAAGTATCTAAAAGTGTATCTAGTATGGTCCTAGCAGACGATAATTTTTCTACAATTGTTGTGGCTGTAAAAGAAGGTAGAAGAATATATAACAATATTCAAAATGTAATTGCATATTTACTTGCTTCAAATTTAGCAGAAGTATTAATTATATTTATAGCAACATTATTTAACAAAACAATATTTTTACCAATACAAATTTTATGGATAAATTTAATAACTGATACAATTCCTGCAATTGCACTTGGTTTTGAAAAAGAAGAACCAGGAATTATGAGGCAAAAGCCTAGAGCATCAAAAACAAGTCTTTTTACACCATTACTTATTTCAAGAATAGTTATACCTGGTGTATTAAAAGCAGTTGTAATATTAGTATTATATTTTGTAATAAGCGCAAGTTATTCTCCAGAGATTGGTACTACTGCTGCATTTACAACACTTGCAATAATAGAAATGTTATTTGCATTTATATGTAGATCAGATAAAAAATCTATTTTTAAAATTGGTATTTTTTCAAATATGCATATGTTACTTTGCGTTATAACAACATTGATGCTACAATTATTAATATTAAATGTACCAGTTTTATCTTCTTGGCTTGGACTTGTACCATTACCAAAAGATGTTGTTT
The DNA here is from genome assembly GCA_944383035.1 of uncultured Clostridia bacterium. Classification (GTDB taxonomy): domain Bacteria; phylum Bacillota; class Clostridia; order TANB77; family CAG-465; genus CAG-465. The sequence goes on along the minus strand of CALWOE010000001.1, from coordinate 14,098 downwards.
ATATAATAGCTGTTATAAGTGTTGCATCAGTTGCAGTGTTTGAATGTTTAAAATTAATACTTGCAAGAATATTTATATATAAAAAATATGTAAATAAAAATAAAGTGAAAAATGAGCAATAGCTCATTTTTTTTTGTAACAAATTGTTGTGTATTGAAAGAATAAAATCATTATGGTATAATAAAAAAGTATTATGTTTTTTTTACAAGGATAATTTCTTGATAGTTTTTTGCGATGATTATTAAAGAAATTCCTTAAGATTAATATTGAAGGGAGAAAATATTATGAAAGATGTAGAAATGCTTGTAAAAGAACTTAAAGAATTAAGCTTTAAAAAAGAAAGGTACAAAACTTTTTTATTAAACAAAATTTATTCTAGTATGTTAGAATGCAAACATTACTATTATTGCGATTTAAACTTCATGATAGAAGATTACATGGTCGATTGGTTGAAAAAAGATGGGTTTGAGGCATATCTTGTAAAAAGAATTGACAGTGATGATGAAAAATTACACATAATTTTTGATGATTTAAAAGATGGTACAAATGCAAAAAAATTACTTGATTATGTAAAAGAGGAGCAATTAAAAACTATACTTAGTAATATATCTATTAAAATACAAAAACATGAATTTGCATATGGAATACAAAATACTTTATATCAAGAAGTAATAGATAAGTTAAAATATCTTGGATTTGAAATAAATTTTAAGGATGAGCAAATGTATTGTATCCATTGGGAAAATGGTATTAAAGAAAATAGTAATTTTTTTAAAGAACATGAAGAATATCTTGTAGATGTAGAATATTTAAACTTAATAAAACAAATAAAAAATAATATGTGGAATGGTAAAAAATCAATATATTTTCCACATGTATATTCTAAAGTAAAAGAAAAATTAAAAGTTGATGGATTTGACATAAGGGATTTTAATCATGCAATCAATGGTTGTTGGGTATCAGTATTAGATTTAAAACAAGGTACAAAAGCATATGATATAAAACAAGAATTAATTGAAAACGATTTTGACTATCTTTTGTTTGAAATAAGAACAGAAATTATGGATGGTGATGATGTTTTTGTTGAAAATGATTTGTATTATAAAGAAGTTATTGATATGTTAAAAGATTTTGGTTTTGAAGTAGATTTTTCTACACGTAAAATAGATATATATAACCCAAAAAAAGGGACAAAGGCAGAAAAGTATATTGATGAAATTATTGAAGAACAGTATGAAAATCTAGTCTTTGAAATAAAAGAAGAAATGTTTTACGGAAATGATAGAATTTGTGATATATATCTAAATCCTAAAATTAAAGAAAAATTAAGAAATTATGGCTTTGAAATAGAAGAAGATTCTACTCTATCCTGGGATACAGATGAAAGTAAAAAAAATAAAATAATTCAAGAATTACTTGAAAATGTAAAATATAATCAATATTTCTATATAATAGAGAATTTGACAGAAGAACAAATAAGTTCTAAAAAGATAACGATAGATTTTTTTATCTATGATGATGTAAAAGAAAAATTAGAAAGTAAAGGATATATTGTAGAAGTAGAAATATAGATTAAAAGCTATAATAAAAATATTAAGGTAAAAAGTTAGAAAATAAAATTTCTAGCTTTTTTTTATTTTTTTATTTAGTTAATTTTTTATATTTTTGTTCTCTATTTTTTTATAAAATAAAATATACATTAGTAATAATTATATATTTTTAACATATAATTTAATAGAAAGAAGGTTTTAATATTGATATATAATTTAAGAAGGTTACTTTTTGGAAATATGAATAATAATTGTAGAAGAAATAATTTTAGACCAAGACAAAATAAAATGATATATAATCTTGTTCCATTAAAAAGAGCAAGAGAAATGATAGAAAATAACGAAGTGGTATTAATAGATGTAAGAAGTGAAAACGAATATGAAATGATGCATATTAAAAATGCTATCAGCATGCCTGTAAATAAAATAGAAGAGAGTATTAATAGTATAAAAAAAGAACAAAATATAATGATATATTGCTCAACAGGAAGCAGAAGTAAGCAAGCGATAAATAAGTTTAATAGTATGGGCTATTATAATATTTATATATGGGAATATGCTGCACTTGCAAATTTTATATATAAAGATTTAATAGAGTATCCTAAAAATATGTAGGAGGAGTGTATGATATATAAAATTAAAGATGAAAATTTTGATGATACTATTTTAAAAGAAGATGGATTAAAACTTGTTGAATTTTATGCAACTTGGTGTGGACCATGCATGAGATTGTCATCAATTTTAGAAGAAATTTCCAATTCTAGATCAAGTTATAAAATATATAAATTAAATGTTGATGAAAGTAAAAAAATAGCAAAAAGATATTTTATTGATACAATTCCAGCAATGTTAATATACAAAGATGGTAAATTACTTGATAAATATATTGGATTTAAAACTAAAAAAGAAATAATAGAAATTTTAAATAAATATGAATAAATTAAAATAAATTTTGATGTGTAACACAATTGTAATAAAATTGTTACTAATTTGTAGTTGATTTTTACTATATGTTTCAGTATAATATAAATAAATTAGTGATATTTTATACAAAAGAGGTGTTATATATGAAAGATTTTTTTGTTAATGAATGGAATTTATTCCTAGATGACATGCAAGAATTAGGAGAATTTTTCTTACAACCAGTAACTTTTAAAGGAGTATTTTTTCCAAATAAAGAAATGTTAAATCCTACAATTGAAGAAATTGAAGAAAAAGCTTCAACTGGTGGTTTTTGGAAAAATCAATGGAATTTATTTAAAGAAGATATAAATAATGCGGTTGAATTTTTAACACAACCAGTTACATTTAAATAAGAATAAGACTAAAGATTTAATTCTTTAGTTTTTTTCTTGCTTTTTTTTAGAAACTTATGTATAATTAACATATAAAATATTATATGATTAGATAAAATAAAAAATATTATATAATGCAAAAAAACTATTATTGTAAACTGTAACTTGAATATTTATTTTAAAAACAATATTTGATTATACAAAATACACTTTTTGTAATAAAAATGTAATAAAAATAAAATATTCTTGTTATTGCTTTTTTTTTTCACATTTTATATAATATGTAATAAAGAAATAATGTAAAAGTATGTTATACAAAAGAGGTGTTTATATATGTTAGAATTTTGGAAAAATGAATGGAAGTTATTTTTGGAAGATTTAAGCGGTATAAAGAATATGTTTTCTAAATTTTTTGGAGGAAAACCAGAATATCTTCTACTAGATTCATCTGAAGATACAAATGTTGATGTAAATAATAATGCAGACGAACTAAATAATGAAAATGCAGTAGAGCAAAATGTTGAACAAAACCCAGTATTTAATTTTGAACCAGATGGAATAGATCACAAAGTTACTGCTTATTTTGGGGAGAATGTTGAAGAACTTAGAAGAAATGTAAGTGGTGAAAAAACTCAATATGAAGTTTTAAGAGATTATGCTCAATATTTCAAACCATATGCAGAGGAACAAGAAATGTGTAATAGTGCATTTAGAAAATATTATGATAGACATGCATTAAAAATTGCAACTGAAGAATTACCAATCGAACAAGCTAGAATTATACAAAACAATGTTGATTTATTTATAAAAGGTCAAGAGGTATTCGGAGAAAATGGACAATTTATTGATTCTAGAGTTGATACTATATTTGAAAAGGTTGGAATTGATGAAGTAAATAAAATGGTAAATATCTTACATGATAATCCAGATAATGGAGTTAATTTACAAGGTGAAAGATTATTTGCTGAAGTTGTAACTCATATGGTAGATAATGGTATAAAAGTTGAAAAAGGTAAATCTTTAATTGAACCTGTAAAATTAGTACTAGAAGAAAAATTAAATGAAGTTCATGCAAATTTAAGATCTCATGAAGATTGGAATGATGAATATCAAGCATTATTATCTCAAGAAAGAAAATATTTATATGCATTAAATAGAATAGAACAATATGAAACTGAACAAAGAATATCAGAATTTGAACAAAAATTAAATGATTTAGAAGTATAATGAAATAGCCTGCTACTTATTAATAGTCGCAGGCTTAAATATTATGTTATTTAAGCTTGAAAATTAGATTTTAATATGATATAATGTGACAAAGTCTATCTTTTTTAGACTATTTATTTGATAGTAAGGAGAGAGTTTTTATGAAATGTATTTTATTATGTGCAGGTTATGCTACTAGATTATTTCCACTTACTGAAAATTTTCCAAAAGCATTACTTGAAGTTGGTGGAAGACCAATAATTGATTATACTTTAGATAAGATTAATAAAATAGATGAAATTGATGAAATATATTTAGTAACAAATGCTAAATATACACCACATTTTGAAAAATGGGCTACAGAAAAAAATAATATAAAGCCAATTACTGTATTTAATGACAAAACAACTAATAATGAGGATAGATTAGGTGCAATTGGTGATATTAATTTTACAATTGAACAAGCAAAAATTGATGATGATATTTTAGTATTAGCATCAGATAATTTATTTGATTTTGAACTTAAAGATTTTGCTGAATTTTATTCAAAGAAAAAAGCACCTTGTATATGTGTAAAAAAAGAAGATAGAGAACTTTTAAAAAGACTTGGTGTTGTTGAATTAGATGAAAATATGAAAGTATTAAGTTTTGAAGAAAAACCAGCAGAACCAAAAGGAGAATATGCAGCTTATGCTGAATATATATATCCAAGAGAAGTTTTAAAGAATATTAAAACATATTTAGATGAAGGAAATTCTTGTGATGCACCTGGTAATTTAGTAAGTTATCTTTATAAAATAATGCCAGTATATGCATATGCATTTGAAGGAGATTGCTTTGATGTAGGAACTCATGATGCATTAGCACAAGTTAATGAACTATATAGTAATAAAAAATAATTTTAAATTATTTAAATAAACAAAAGCAAAAGTAAATAAAATTCAAATAGAAGTGGGTATAAATTATGTTAAAAAGTAAAATTTCACGTAGTTTAATAGTAGCAGTGTTTGTGATATTTACATTGTTTTTAATTTATTTAAATATAGGAGTAATAAAAAATGGGTTTGGAGTCACAAATTCTGTGACTTCAAATCTTATAAAAGTAGGCTACGTTATAGTTTTAATATTATTAGTATTAATATATATGTATATAAAAGAAAAATTATATAGGATGAAAGTACAAAGAAGTAGTTCACTTATATATAGATATATTTATATTACAATAGTAAATTTAATTGCATCTTATATTAGTATGAGAAATATTTTAGATAACGCTTCAATTAAATTTATTGTATTTTCTTTAATTATTAACTATTTTATATGTATATTTGTAAAGAAAATTATATTTAATATATCTAAGAGTGATATGTTGTCAGTTCTTGCTATGTTTGGTGCTACAACTTTACCAAATGTTATATTAGATAAAACATACTTTATAAATTCTAAATTATTAATGTTAGTTTTTTTTGCTGCATTATTTGTATTACAAGTTTTAATTGATGAATTAAAACAACGTGGCTTAAGAACAAAAAAATATGTGATTTTATCAGTATTACTTGGGGTATTAATAGGATTTTCAGTTTTATTTGGAATTAATTTTTATGTATATATTATTCTTATGTTATTTAGTATATTTATTACATTTAATCTAGATAATACACATATTAATTTTCCAAAAAAAATGATGTCAAAATTAACTCAGGAAAAAAGAGAAGATTTATATAAAATTGAAAGAATAAATATTAATAAATTATATGTTAGTATAGTAATAATAGCTTTTTTTGCTATATTAGTATATTTTGGTTTAGTAAATGGTATAAAATATATAAACTCATTTTATAATATGCAAATATTTGATAGTATTATAAATTTAAACTCAAACTTAAAAATTATAATAAGTAATATTAATATTTCATCTATAACTAATTTCTCAAATATGTTTTTGAGTACGTCAACTACTTATTATATGATACTTTTTGTTTATATAGTTTTAATAGAATTATTATCATTTTTCTTAAGAAGAAGATATGATACAAAATCTACAATTATAAAGTTAATATTTATCTTAATATTTTTAACTGTTGCTTTTACTACTAAAGCAGTATTTATATATCAACCATTATTTGCTATTTTACTTGTTATTATAGCAATAATAAATACTTCAAATTTATATTTAAATAGAGATGAAAGAGTAAAAATGTTAGTTGCATAAAAAGGAAGGTGAATAAAAAAGTGGCATTTTATTCAGATGATTTAATAGAAGAAGTAATATCACAAAATGATATTGTAGAGGTAATTTCTGAATATGTACACTTAAAAAAAAGCGGTAGAAACTTTATGGGGCTTTGTCCTTTTCATAGAGAAAGAACACCTTCTTTTTGCGTGTCTATGGATAAGCAAATATTTAAATGTTTTGGATGTTCTCAAGGTGGTAATGTTATAACTTTTATAATGAAAATTGAAAATCTTGAATTTTATGATGCGCTTGAGTTTTTAGCAGAAAGAGCACATATAGATCTTAGTAAATATGAAATAAAAACATTTAATACAAAATATAATGAAAGTAAAAAAGATTTCAAAGAAACATTATATAAAATGTATAAAGATATAGCTATATATTATCACAACAATTTAATGGAACTTTTAAAAGAAAAGTCAAATCATGTAAAAGATTATATAATCAAAAGAAAATTTGATATGAAAACATTGAAAAGATTTGCTATAGGATATGCAAATGGAAAAATTCCTTTATATGATTATTTAATTAATCTTGGATATAAAAAAGAAGATATTTTAAAGTCAGATGTAGTTGTTCAAAATGAAAAAGGGAAGATATATGATAGATATTTTTCTAGATTAATGTTCCCAATATTGGATGTAAAAGATAAAATAATAGCTTTTGGAGGAAGAGTTTTAGATAATTCATTACCTAAATATATAAATTCTCCAGAAAATGATATCTATCATAAAGGAAAAACGTTATATGCTATGAATCTTGCTAGAAAAGAAAAATTAGATAGTATTATAATAGTAGAAGGATATATGGATGCAATAGCTTTGCAAAAAAGTGGAGTAACAAATGCAGTTGCATCTTTAGGTACGGCACTTACAGAAAATCAAGCAAGACTTATAAAAAAATATACCGATAATGTTATAATTGGATATGATCAAGATGGCGCTGGGCAAGAAGCAACATTACGTGGACTTGATATTTTAGTTGCTAAAAATTTAAATGTTAAAGTTTTAGTGTTAGATAAAAAAGATGTTAAAGATCCAGATGAATATATAAATAAATATGGAGTAGAACGCTTTAGAAATTGTGTAAAAAATGCAATTTCATTAGTAGAATTTAAGATTTCAAAGTTAGAAAAAGATTTAGATGTAAATAATGTTGATACCAAAATTAAATTTCTAACTGGAGTAGCTGATATATTAGCAAAAATTGATAATAATATAGAAAGAGAAATATATATTGAAAAAGTTTCTAATAAGTATAAAATTGCTACAGGTCCAATTTTAAAAGAGGTGGAAAGAAAAATTAAATCTTCTATGAGTAAGAATGATGATTTAGTTATCGACACACAAATGTTAAATAGGAAAATGAGACTTGTAACAAATATGAAGAAGCGTCAAGAACAATATATAATAGCATTACTTTTGAGTAAAGATAAGGAAATAATAAAAGAAATATTTGATAAGATAAAATTAGAAGATATTGAAAATAAAGAAGTAAAAAAAGTATATTCCTTTTTAATTGATCTTTCAAAAACAAATGATTTATCAAAAATTGATGTTATAACAAAAATACATGATGAAGAACTTATGAAGGAAATCACTGATATAATGTATATCGATATTTCGCAAACAGATAGGAAAAAGTTACTTACAGATGTATTGAAAAATAAAATGAAGGAAAGACTATATTTAAGAAGGGATGAGATTTTAAAAAGAACATCAGAAAATATATCAAAAGATGAAATGGAAATATTACAACTTGAATTAAATCAAATAATAGTAGAGTTATCAAAACTTAAATAAAGGAGATAATTTAATGAAAAAAGAGACAAACGTAAATGAAAACAATATAAAAAAAATAAAAAATATAGAAAAAGAAAAAGTTACAGATGATAAAAAAGAAAATAAAGCAGAAACTTTAAATAAAAGTGTATTAAATGAATTTATAAAAAAATGTGGAAAATCTAAAAAAGTATCATATAAAGATATTATTGAATTTATAGATAAAAATAATATTAGTCCAGAGAATGTTGCAAAAATATATGATTACTTTGCAAAATCAGGAATAAATATAGTTCTTGATGAAAAAGAAGAAATTTCAAAAGAAGAAAAAGCTAATTTACTTAGTAAAGCAAATAGAGTGTTAGTAGAACAAGGTGGAAATGAGACTGAAGAAAAAAGTTCTTCTGATGATCAAAATTCTGTTGCAGAGCTTGATATAGAACCTAATCTTGAAGATATAACAGAGATAGAAAAAAATATTTTACTAGATGATATGAAAGATATGTCTTTTGTAGAAAACTTAAATGTAGATGATCCAGTAAAAATGTTTTTAAAAGAAATTGGAAAAATTAAATTACTTACTTATGAAGAAGAAAATGAACTTGCAGAAAGAATGTTAAATGGAGATCAAGAAGCAAAAAAACAACTTATTGAATCTAATTTAAGACTTGTTGTAAGTATTGCAAAAAAATATATTGGTAGAGGAATGCACTTTTTGGATTTAATTCAAGAAGGAAATTTAGGATTAATTAAAGCAGTGGATAAATTTGATCAATCAAAAGGATATAAGTTTAGTACATATGCAACATGGTGGATAAGACAAGCAATTACACGTGCTATAGCAGATCAAGCAAGAACAATTAGAATACCAGTTCATATGGTTGAAACAATAAATAAATTAATGCGTACATCAAGACATTTGTTACAAACTCTAGGTAGAGAACCAACACCAGAAGAAATAGCTGAAGAATTAGAAATGCCTGTTGAAAAAGTAAGAGAAGTTTTAAAAGTTGCACAAGAACCAATTTCTCTTGAAACACCTGTTGGTGAAGAAGATGAGAGTAATCTTGGAAACTTTATTCCTGATGATGATGCACCATCTCCATCTGAACAAGCAGCAGATGTATTACTTAGAGAACATATTGAAGATGTTATGCAAACACTTACACCTAGAGAGGCAAAAGTACTAAAATTAAGATTTGGCTTAGAAGATGGAAGAATGAGAACATTAGAAGAAGTTGGTAAAGAATTTGATGTTACTCGTGAGAGAATAAGACAAATAGAAGCAAAAGCATTAAGAAAATTAAGACATCCAAGTAGAAGTAAAAGATTAAAAGATTTTATGAATTCAGAATCATAAATAAACAGGCTTGAAAAAACAAGCCTGTTTATCTTTTACTATTTATTCTTTATTTTTGTATTTTTACTACTTTTTTTATTTGTTTCTTTCTTTTGAATTGTAACTGTATTACCATAACTTAAATATAAATTATATGAAATATATATAATTACTAATATAGATAAGAAATCATGAGATACAAAAATACTAATAATAGACATCATAAAAAGTAAAATAGTTGTAATTTTAGCAAAATTATCTCTTTTACTTAATTTTATTATAAGAATAGTAAATAATACTATATATATTATTTTTAGAATTATAGCCCAAATTGGAGCTTTAGTTATAAGTTGATAAACACATCCAAGTATATGTATTAAAATCATAATTAATGATGTATAAATAATAATTTTTTCTGAATTTGATATATTATTTTTAAAAGGAATTTTAAATTTCATATATTTCCCTCCATTTTTTAAATAATACCATAAATACAAAAAAAGTTCAAGAAAATAAAAAATAAAAAACTTAGGAATATCCTAAGTTTTATTTGTTATGCTTAATTGTAGGTGATTCATAATTTTCTGTTATAGCACCACCATCTGTTTCTGCATTTTCAGCTTTGTTTTCAGTATCATCAAATATTATTTCAAAATCATCTAAGTTTTGTTCGATATTATCAGTTGTTTCCATTTTTGGTGGTTCTAAATTTGTCATGCTATTAACACCTATAATTGGTTCATCAGCAATTCTTTTCATTTTTTCAGATAATTTTGAAGTTGTATTTACACCAAATAATGCATCATCATTTGTTGAACTGTCACTATCATTTATTGTTATAGATGGTGACTCTGGCTTTGACATCATATACTTTTCAAAATTATACATAGCAACATTTGCTTTTTCTTTGTATTTTGGATCTAGGAAACTTGTTTTTCCTTGACCGTATACTGTTTTACCACTAGCTGTTTTTGTCTTGTAAAATACTGCTCCAAATCCTTGATCTGTAATTTTAAATGGTTTTGCTCTTAATTTATCTTCCATTTTCATAGTTCTTGTTTTATCAATGTTACCATCATCAGATATTTTAAAGCTACTATTATAATCTGGCTTTTTAACTTTACCAAATGCTTCAGACCAATATCTACTATCTTCTGGTACAGTATCTCCAAATATAATTTGAGTTTTTGTATTTGCAAGAACTGTTTGTCTATAATAACTTTTTCCACTTTTTTCAAGTTGTGATAAGTTTTGGATTGCTATTGTAACACCACATCTATATTTTCTAAATAATGTAAACATAACTTCCATGTCTTTGGTAATATATTCTGGAAATTCATCTATATACATAAAGTGTGGAGTTCTTGATTCTTCATTACCAGGTCTTCTAAGTACTGCATCTTGGAATTGTAGTATAAAGAACATACCAAAAGCTTTAGCTTGTAAAATACCAAGTTCACCTTTTCTAGAACATGCAGTTATTACTTTACCTTCTTTTAAAGCTTTATCAAAATCAATAACATTTTCTTTTCCACAAAGTGCTGCTTTAAGTCCAGGATGTCTTATTAAGTTATTAAGTTGTGTAATAGCACCATACAAGAATTTTTCTGTATCTTTTCTACCACTACCACGAGTTCCTGGAATTTCAAATCCATTTATATTAAGTGATGGCTTATAGAAATTCTTTTCAAAGTATTTAATAAGTAATTTATATTTTTGTTCTAACTCTGGAATTTTTTTCATTTCTTCTGTCATTTCTTCAACAGCATCAAAATTATATAAAAGTTCTAGCATATTTTCTAAACTTGCCATTTCTCCATTGTGCAAAATAGGATACATTTCTTTTAGTAAAATAGATAAGTTCTGGAAAGCATCCATTGTTACTTGTGTAAAGAATGGATCTCCTGGTTTTCCACCACCAGTACTTTCATACATTGCATTTAAAACATCTCCGATAATAGATGCACATTTTGATGCATCGGGTATTGCAAACGGATTAATACTAAGTGTAGTCTCAGGAGCAGCAGGATCAATTGTTAATACTTCAATATCAAAATTTTTTGCAACTCCAATGAATTGTGAAATAAAGTTTCCGTCATTTTCAAGAACTGTAATACCCAAATTCCTATATGTTATTTCGCCAGTTGAGTTATCTATATATTGCATTATTGGTTTTACTTCAGTCATAAATTGTTCTTCCATACCACGACGAGGTCTTAAATAATTTAGTGAGAAGTTTCTATTTACATAATCATTTGTAAACGGACCGCCCATATATGCAATTCCTCTTTTTAGCATTGAATAACCAATTTTTTTAGCATATTCTCTAAAGAAGAATTTTTTTTCTAAGTCAAATGCACTCATTGGTAAAAGTACAGTAGCTGTTTTACCAGTACCAGTAGCACCTTGTACTAAAGTTGCTTCATAACGTTTTTTCTCTGGAACAACTACAGGTACAGCAGAGCCCTTGGCTTTACAAATAATATTTTCACAAGAATAAGCTCCAGTTTCACTTTTTTTCTTAAGAGAAATACCAGCAAATCCACCAATTGCTTGTGGCAAATCTTCATCTCTTAAGATAATTAGAAAGTAATCTAATATATTAAATACAGCAACAAATGGTATTGCAAGACATGCAGTTTTAATTGCTGGTGGGAAAAATTCTGGGTATAGGGCATAAACTTTAGAATAATTTGGAATCATTTCTAAGAAATACCAAATTATGTTGTTTAGCCAAGTACATGTCATTGAACCAAGTGTAATTGCAATTAGAACACATGTTACTATATACATTCTTATTTTGTGTAAATCACTTTTTGCTAGACTAGATGCAGCAAAAAAACAAAATCCAAATACAGGGAAAGTAATAAATATTGCATATAGGTAAGGAGAAATATTGTTTTCTATTCTAATATTTCCAACCAAAAAACCAAGCATTTTAGTTATTGCGCCTAAACAAATCAGTGCAGATAATCCATAAAACATATAAGTTAAAATCTTTTCTGGACTTTTAATATGTAACTTTTTAAATATTGTATCTAACAAGTTATATCACCGCTTTCAGTATTCTATATAATCATATACATTTACATGTATATTTAATTGACATATTAATTAAGTTAATATATAATAATGATACTATAAATATACAAAAAATTCAAGTATATAACAAGAATTTGTAACAAAAATAACATATAAAGGAAGTGAAGATGTGAAATTAGTTGTAGGACTTGGAAATCCAGGTAAAGAATACGAATTTACTAAACATAATATTGGGTTTATGTTTTTAGATTATTTATCACAAATTTATAATTTTAAAATTACTAAAAAAGAATGTGATAGTTTAACTTCACAGATAGTTATAAATAATGAAAAAGTAATTTTTGCAAAACCACAAACATATATGAATTTAAGTGGTAATGCTGTAGTAAAGTTAAAAAATTATTATAAGATAGATGTTAAAGATATATTAGTCGTATTTGATGATATTGATATAGAATTTGGAAAAACAAAGTATAGATTAAATGGTAGTGGTGGCTCTCATAATGGTGCAAAAAATATTGTGAAAATGCTAAATTCTAAAGATTTTAGAAGATTAAAAATTGGGATTGGTGGATTAAAAAATCAAAATCAAGATTTAAAAGATTTTGTACTTCAGAAATTTTCTAAATCTAATTTACAAGATTTAAATAATATATTTGAAGATGCTTTAAAAAAATTTGAAATTTTTATTCAAGAAAAGTAATAAAAAAAGCAAATTATATGTTTTTTCGTTGACTTTTTATATTTTAAATGGTATAATATTTGAGTATTCCACACAGAAAAGGTGCAAAATGTGGATAACTCCACTACCTTAATGGTGAGAAAAAGCTAGAATTAAGGAGGAAATAAAATGTACGCAATTGTTGAAATTAGTGGAAAACAGTACAAAGTACAAGAAGGAGATATTGTTTTTGTTGACAGATTAGAAAATCTTGAAGAAGGAAAAACAGTAACTTTTGATAAGGTACTTTTAGTATCTGATGGTGAAAAAGTAACTATCGGTGAAAATACTGTAAAAGGTGCTAAAGTTGAAGCTAGTGTTGTTGGACATGGCAAATCTAAAAAAGTCTTAGTTTACAAATATAAAGCTAAGAAAAATGAAAGAAAAATGAGAGGTCATAGACAACCATATACAAAAATTCAAATTGAAAAAATAACAGTAACAGCTTCAAGAGCAAGAAAAACTACAGCTAAATCAGAAGAAAAAACTGAAAAAGCAGATAAAAAAGTAGAAAAAAAAGAAGCTTAAAAATTAATTTAAGATAGGAGAGTGAATTTCGATGGCACATAAAAAAGGAGGCGGCTCTACAAAAAATGGAAGAGATAGTGCTGCACAAAGATTAGGCGCTAAAAGAGCTGACGGTCAATTTATTTTAGCTGGAAATATCATTTATAGACAAAGAGGTACTAAAGTACATCCTGGTACAAATGTTGGTATCGGTAAAGATGATACATTATTTGCATTAGTTGATGGTGTTTTAAAATTTGAAAGAAAAGGAAGAACTAAAACTAAAGCAAGTGTTTATCCAGTAGAAAAATAGTAAAATTTAAGACAGATATTTAATATCTGTCTTTTTTGGTGTGCCGTGCATGGTATATATCTAGTTGGTGAAAGTCCAATACACGCGTAAGTATCGACGAAGTGTCAG